>CAZQET010000335.1:0-6371 GCA_964591825.1 uncultured Conexibacteraceae bacterium | reverse complement strand
CGCCACCGAGCCGCACACCCCCAGCCCCGCCGCGCGCCTCGACGCGGTCGCCGAGCTGCGTCGCCGCGGCATCGACTCCGGCGTCCTCATCGCCCCCCTGATGCCCGGCATCAACGACGACCCCGCTCAGATCCAACCCATAGTCGACCGCGCCCGCAAGGCCGGCGCCACCTTCCTCGGCGGTGTCGCCCTGCATCTGAGAGACGAGGTCCGCGACGTCTTCTTCGGCTGGCTGGAGCAGAAACGCCCCGACCTACTCCCCCGCTACGAACAGCTCTACAAGGGCCGGTCCTACCTTCCCGCCTCAGACCGCCAAAAGCTCACGCGCCGAGTCCGCGGCTGGGGCCGCAGCCGCTCAATGCGCCCACCTAAGTTGCCTGATGCTTCCGCTTCGGTGCCCCCGGCTCAACCCTCGCAGGACGCTTTGTTCTGAGCGCTCCTAACCCTGATCGAGCAGATCGAAGGTGCACTCCCTTGGATCTTTGTCGTCCCTGAACCGCCGAAACCGCGCCCCGTGCCGGATCCGCCCCGCAGCCGCGTGGTCGTAGCCCACTTCGATCACCAGCTCCGGCCGCAGCTCCACCCACTCGAGCTCGCGCCCGCCGGTCCAGCGGCTCGGCTCGGCGGTGCCGCTCTCACCGGTCTCGAGCGGCTCCAGCAGCGTCCGCATGCTGCGTTTTGCCTCATGGCTGAAGCCAGAGATGTGACCGACCGACCGGAGCTCGCCCTCGTCGTAGAGGCCGAGGATCAGCGAGCCGACCGTGCCCTCCTCCTTGCCGGGACGCCAGCCCATCACCACGCAGTCGATCTCCCGCTCGCGCTTCACCTTCGCCATTCCCTTGCGCTTACCGGGGAGGTAGGGCGCGTCGAGCTGCTTGGCCATCACGCCCTCGGTGCGGCGCAGCCACTCCTCGGCCTGGGCCGTGTCCCGGGTCAGCGCGCTGAGTTCGATCGAGGTCTCGCCGAGCAGCCCCTCCAGCCGCTCGCGCCGCTCGGCGAAGGGGCGGTCGAGCAGCGCCTCGTCGCCTTCGGCGAGCAGGTCGAAGGCGACGAACTGGGCTGGGATCTCGCGCGCGAGCAGGTTGATGCGCGACTCGGCCGGGTGGATGCGGCTCTGCAGGGCATCGAATTCGAGCTCGCCATCGGCGTCACGGATCACCAGCTCGCCATCGATGACGTAACGCCCGAGGGGGAAGCTCAGCTCCGGGAAGTAGCGCGAGAGCGCTTTGCCGCCGCGCGACTGGATGTAGCCCTCGCCGCCCTCGACGAAGACGATCGCGCGGAAGCCGTCGAGCTTCTGCTCGTAGGCCCACTCCTCACCTTCGGGCAGCGCTTTGCGGGTCAGCGCCAGCTGCGGCTTGATCGGCGGCTCGAGCGGCAGGTTCACCCCGGCACAGTTTGCCGGGGCAGCCGCTCAGGTGGCTCCCGCCGCCGCGCGGCGCGCCCGCGCCTCGCGCGGGTCGGGGATCGGCACCGCCGCTAGCAGCTGCCTGGTGTAGGCGTCCTCGGGCCGCTCGCAGACGCGGTCCGCCGGACCTTCCTCGACGAGCTTGCCGTGGTGCATCACCGCGATCCGGTCGGAGACGTGGCGGACGACGCCGATGTCGTGGGCAACGAAGACGTAAGTGAGGCCAAACTCCGCCTGCAGCTCGGCGAACAGGTCGAGGATCTGGGCTCGGATCGAGACGTCGAGCGCCGAGACCGGCTCGTCGGCGACGATCAGCTTCGGCCGCAGCGCCAGCGCCCGGGCGATCCCGATCCGCTGCCGCTGTCCGCCCGAGAACTCGTGCGGGAAGCGGTCGTAGTGCTCGGCGGCAAGGCCGACCCGATCGAGCAGGCCCTGCACCTCGCGGCGCAGCTCCGCGCCGCGCAGCTCACCCTGCACGCGCAGTGGCTCGCCGACGATCTGGCCGATCCGCTTGCGCGGATTGAGCGAGGCGTAGGGGTCCTGGAAGACCATCTGCATCCGCTGTCGAAGGGGCCGCATCTCGCGCCGCGAGAGGCCGGCGATCTCACGGCCCTGGAAGCGCACCGAGCCGGAGTCTGGCCTCAGCAGCTGCAGAACGGCGCGCGAGAGCGTCGACTTACCGCTGCCCGACTCGCCAACCAGGCCGAGCGTCTCTCCCTGCCGCAGGCTGAAGCTGACGCCGTCCACCGCGCGCACGCGGTCGACCTCGCGCTCGATCACGATCCCGCGCCTGACCGGGAAGTGCTTGACCAGGTCGGTGACCTCGAGCAGCGGCTCGCTCTCGGGATGGACCCGCGGCGGCGGCGCCGTCTCGATTCGCACCACGGCGTCGAGCAGCCGGCGCGTGTAGGGGTCGCGCGGCGAGTAGAAGATCCCGTCGAGATCGCCGCGCTCGACGATCGCGCCCTGGTGCATGACCAGCACCCGGTCCGCCACCTCGGCGACGACGCCGAGGTCATGCGTGATCAGGATCGTCGCCAGGCCCCGCTCGCGGTTGAGCTGCTCGAGCAGAGCGAGGATCTGGGCCTGCACGGTGACGTCGAGCGCCGTAGTCGGCTCGTCGGCGATCAGGATCTCGGGATCGAGCGCCAGCGCCATCGCGATCATCGCTCGCTGCCGCATTCCGCCCGAGAATTCGTGCGGGTAGTCGTCGACGCGCCGCTCCGCGTCGGGGATGCCGACCGAGTCGAGCAGCTCGACCGCTCGCTCGCGTGCCTCACTCTTGCCGACCTCGCCGCGATGAGCGCGGATCGCCTCGGCGATCTGGCGCCCGATCCTGTAGACGGGGTTGAACGAGGTCATCGGATCCTGGAAGACCATCCCGATTCGCGCCCCGCGCACGTCGCGCAGCTCCGCATCACTCGCCGTTGCCAGCTCCTGATCTCCGAGCCGCACCGAGCCATTGATCTCTGCGTTTGGCGAGCGGGTGAGGCCGAGGATCGTCTGCGCGGTGACGCTCTTGCCCGAGCCCGACTCACCGACGATCGCCAGCACCTCACCCGGCATGAGTTCGAAGGAGACCCCGCCCACCGCTTGCACCCGCCCGCTCTGCGTGTTGAAGGCGACGCGCAGATCGCGCACGGATAGCAGCGCCTCGTTCATAGCCCCCACCTCTTCCGGTGCGACTTATGGACCTCTGGGGTCCAAAAGTCGCACCGGAACGTCATCTTGCCTCCGTTCCGAGGCGGATCCGCGGGTCGAGCCAGGCGTAGGCGATGTCGACCAGAGCGTTGAAGAGGACGACGAAGAAGGCGCCGAAGAGGACGACCGCCATGATCGGTGGCAGGTCGGTGTTGATCAGCGATTCGTAGGCGTACTGACCGATTCCGTTGAGGCTGAAGACCGCTTCGACCACGATCGCGCCACCGAGCAGGGCGCCGAAGTCGAGGCCAAAGAGGGTGACGATCGGGATCAGCGAGTTGCGCAGCACGTGGCGGGTCATCACCCGCCGCTCGCTCAGCCCCTTGGCCCGCGCCGTGCGCACGTAGTCCTCGTTCATCGCGTCGAGCATGTTCGAGCGCAGCACACGGCTGTAGATGCCGACGTAGACGATCGCCAGCGTCACCCAGGGCAGGACCAGGTGGTAGGCCCATTCGAGCGGGTCTTCGGCGAGCCCGACGTATCCCCCCGAGGGAAAGATTTCGGTCTGGTAGGTGAGGTAGTTGAGCAGGATCGCGGCCAGCCAGAAGACCGGGATCGAGATGCCGGTGACGGCGACGATCGTCAGCACGCGGTCGAGCAGGCCGCCCGCGCGCACGGCCGAGAGGTAGCCGAAGAGGATGCCGAAGAACATCCAGATCACGGCGGCGCCGATGCAAAGCGAGAGCGTCGCCGGAATGCCTTCGACTATCCGTTCGTCGACGTTTTCGCGCCCTTCATAGGAGATCACTTCGCCGCTGAAGATCTTCTTCATCATCGTCAGGTATTGCTGCGGCAGCGACTCGTCGAAGCCCCATTCCTCGGTGATGTTCGCGACCAGGGTCGGCGTCGCGTTCTTGCCGGCCATCCGCAGGGCGGGTTCGGAGTTGGGGATGACGTTGAAGATGAGAAAGGTGAGGACCGAGACGGCGAACAGCACGGCGACCATGCCGAGCAGGCGGCGAACGACGAAGCGCCCCATCAGACCGCCGTTCCCTCGGGCTCGGGAGCGCCAGCGTGCATCTCGAGGCGCAGCTTCGCGCGCGGGTCGAGCGCGTCGCGCAGCCCGTCCCCGAAGACGTTGGTCGAAAGCACCGTGAGCAGCAACATGGTGCCCGGCAGCACGGTCAATAGGGGCGCGCTGCTGATCAGCTCGAAGCCGCTGCCGATCATCGTTCCCCAGGAGGTGTTCGGCGGCTGTACGCCGACGCCGAGGAAGGAGAGCATCGACTCGAGCAGCATCGCGTTGGCGACCCCGAGCGTGAAGAAGACGATGATCGTCGAGGCCAGGTTGGGCAGCAGCTCGCCGAACATCACGCGCAGCGGGCCGGCGCCCTGCGCCACCGCGGCCTCGACGAACTCCTTCTCGCGCAGGGCGAGAACCTCTCCGCGGATCGGTCGCGCCATGTACGGGACGTAGACGCCGCCGATGATCAGGATCGGGATCCAGATCGAGCTGCCCGAGAGCTTCAGCGGGCCGATCTGAAGGCCGCCAACGGCCAGCGCCAGCCCCAGTGCGATCGCCAGCAGAATGACCGGGAATGCCCAGATCACGTCCATCGCGCGGGCGATCACGGTGTCGGTCCAGCCGCGGTAGTAGCCGGCGATCAGGCCGAGCAGCGTCGCCATCAGGGTGGTCAGCAGGGCCGCGGAAAAGCCGACGAGGAGCGAGGTGCGCCCCCCATACATCAACCGCACCATCTCGTCGCGGCCGAGCCGGCCGTCGGCGCCGAGGAAGAAGCGGCCACCCGCTTCGAACCACTGTGGGCCGATCGGCTTGCCGCTGGGGCTGACGACTTCGCGCTTTTCGCCGTCGACTTCGAGCTTCTGCAGCGTGTGGGTCGCGTTGGGCCCGGTGTGGGCGACGTGGTTCGCCCAGATCGGCGCCGCGAGCGAGAAGACGGCGATCAGGACGAAGAGGCCGCCGAAGGCGAGCGCGGTGCGGTTACGGCGCAGACGTCGCCAGGCGAGGCGCCAGGGGCTACCGGCCGCCGCGCGGGCGGCCTCCTCGGCATTGGGCTGGGAGGCCACCCGCATATTGTGAGGTCGCGGCCGGGCGCTATTTCGGTTCGAAACTGGCCAGCGAGTGCCCGTAGGCCGGGTTGTAGACGACGCTGTCGAGGTTGATCTGGTCATCGACGAAGGTCGAGGTCGTGTTGGTGCCGTAGGGAACCACCGGCGCCAGTTCCATGAAGGAGCGGTCGAGTTCCGCGTATTCGGCTTCCTGCTTCGGGCCGAGCGGTTCCTCTGAGAGCTTGGCGATCTTCTTGTTCAGTTCCGACACGTTGATGCGGGAGAAATTGGTGTTGCCGGTCGGCGCGATCGATTCTCCGCTCAGCAGCGGCTGGAAGAAGGCGTTTGGGTTGGGGTAATCGGCGAAGTAGGCGAGCCAGCCGGTGTCGAGGTCGGGCGTCGTTTCGTTGCCGATGATCGTGTAGTAGTTGTCGGCGTTGATCGTCTTCAGCTTGGCGTTGAAGCCGAGCTTGTTGAGCACGTCCTGGTAGTAGGCGCCCGCTTCGTCGTTGGGGTTTTCGTTGTCGGTCCAGACCGTGATGTCGCGGTCGGAGGGATGGGCTTCGGCCATCAGTTCCTTTGCCTTGGCCATGTTGTGCGGATAGAGATCTAGCGCTTTGTAGCCCGGCACTCCCTGGGGCAGGATCTGGTGGGCCGCCGCCATCGAGCCGGCGTAGATCCTTTCCAGCGCGTCCGTGTCCACCGCGTAGTTGACCGCTTCGCGGACCTTTGCGTTGTCGAAGGGCGCCTTTTCGGTGTTCATCCAGAACATGTAGATGTTGAGCGGGTGCTCGACCCGGAACTGGGTCCCTTCGTATTTGTTGACGATTTCTTCACGCTGATCGGAGGGCACCAGGGTCTGCATCCACATCGTCTTGTTGCGCTCGATTTCGCTGACCTGGGTCGCGTCGTTGCGCACGACGCTGATCTCGATCTTGTCGAAGTGGCCGTCGGGAACTTCGCTGACCTGCGGCCCGTTGTCCTTGGCCCAGTACGGATTGCGCTTGTATGACCAGCCGCGGCCCTGTTCGACCTTCGAGATCATGTAGGGACCGCTGGCCGGCGGTGGGTCGGTGGTCAGGTTGTGGGCCGGCGTGCCGGCCGGCAACGGCGCGACGAAGAGCATCGCGAGCTCGTTGCTGAACGTTCCGCGCGGAGCGGTCAGTTCGATTTCGATCTTGCCGCTCTTGTCGTCCGTCTTGATGCCGGAGATGCCGCCCTTCTTCGTCTTGGCGAATTCTTCGGCGCCGAC
>CAZQET010000334.1:0-2797 GCA_964591825.1 uncultured Conexibacteraceae bacterium | reverse complement strand
GCGTCGCGGCGGGCTCGGTCGTCATCGATCGCGTAGCGGGCCTGGAGGGCGCTGGCGGCGTCGGCGAGGGTGCCGCCGTCGAGAGCGTCCATCACCACCCCGCCGGACTCGTTCAGCCGCAGGTAGGTCCCACCTTCAGCGAGCCGCACGAAGCGCTGCTCGGGGCTGCCCGTCCAGCGCAGTGGCGCCAGCTTGTACCGCCGCGCTGCGGCCAAGCGATGGACCATCTCCTGCGCTTCCACGAGCTCCTGGGCGGGGTCGGTCTCCTTCGGGGCCGTGGGCTCCGGCACAGCCGCCTCTCTGCCCCCAGGCTTTCGGGCACCCGCCGTGCGTGGACCGCTTGGGCCCTCGGTTGACTCGCTGCCTGTTCCGGAGAGGGCCGTCGGGCTCGACTCGCCGGAACCTCCCCCATTCCGCCGAGGCGAGCCCGACGGTCCCCCCGCGATGGGGATCTCGTCATCCAGATAGGCGACCAAGTCCGACCGCGCCAGATCCTCGGGCCGCTTCAGCGAGCCCGCCCAGCGATTGATCCGCTCATCGTCCCAACCCATGCGGATCGCCTCCCAGCAGGCGGCGACTCCGTCCTCGAGCGCGTTGCCGAAGGTGAACGGGCGCATCGAGTCGGGACGGACGTCGCCATTGGGCCGAACCAGGTAGCTGCCGGGTGCGATCCGTCCCTGCAGGCTGAGGCCGCCGCCGAGGCCGCCCATCAGGACTCGCATTCCCTCGCCACGGCGCCGCCGGAACTCATCCACGGCCTGCTCCAGCTCCCGGCGCGAGACGTCCCACTCACCGTCGCGAGCGGCCGCGCCCATCGCCACGACCGGCGTCACCCTCAGCCAAGGCACCCCGAGCGCCCACATCTGCTCGAGCAGCTCGGGCACGGCCGCGGCGTTCGCCGGCGTCACCACGTGCACGACGCAGACCCCGACGCCGGCGCTGAGCAGCCGGTCGATTCCCTCGACAGCGCGTCTCCAGCTTCCCGGCACGCCGCGCGAGCCGTCGTGCAGGCCCGCCCGCGCTCCATCCAGGGAGACGTGCACGGTCACGCCCGCCAGCGCCCCAAGTCGCGCCGCCACCTCCTCGTCGACGAACCAGCCGTTGGTGTTGAGCGTGACTCCGACCCCCGCTCCGGCCAGGGTCTCGATCGTCTCCAGGGTCAACTCCCGCCGCAGGAACGGCTCGCCCCCGGTGACGACCGCCTCGACGATGCCCAGCTCCAGCGACTGACGCACGACCTCGCGCCATTGATCGTCGCTCAGCTCCGGCGTGCGCTGCAGGGTGCGCCGCGGCGAGTCCGTGTAGCAGAAGCCGCAGCGCAGGTTGCAGGCGTAGGTGATCTCCAGCTTCGCCCCGATCGGCCGCTCCGGCGGCATCGTCAGCACCCGCTCCGGCCGGCGACCGAGGCGCCAGAGCAGGCGGGTCCAGGCGAACCGTTCGTCGCGTCGCAGCATGACGCTCACCGAGCGACCCGGTCGCGGGCCGCTCGGTGGCGATTCACGTCGGCGTCCTCAGCTGGGGGTCTGGATGGTGACCGCGCCAGGCTGAGTCTCGATGGGCAGGCCACCGGTGTCGATCTCCTCGACGCTGGGCGCCTCGTACGGCTCAGGCTGCTTCACGCTTATCTCTCCTCCTGGTGTGTTGGAGCCTCGGCGCAGTCTACATCCAGGCCGGTAGCGTCGAGCAGGCTCGCCGCGGCCGCGGGTACTGCCGCCAGGTCGTCAGCCAAGGAGACGCTCAGCGCCGGCGCCGAGGCGAGCAGGGCCGCCAGACCCTGGAAGGCGGCGGCGATCGCCGCCCGGCCGCCGCTGTGGATCAGGTTGGGCGTGAGCAGTGCCAGCGCCCGCGCCGGCTCCAGCGCCTCGACCACCATCTCATCGCCGCGCTCGCCAAGCAGGATCACGGCCGCGACCGGGCGGGGACCCGGCTCTTGCGGCCCGGGGTCGGGCAGCAGCGTCGGGCGGGAGTCCGCGCCGCCACCGCGCGCACGCGCGCGCACACCGCGCGCACCCGGATGCGCGAGCGGCTGCGGACCGTCCGGCTCGATCGCCACCCCATCCTCGCCGAGCAGCCCGCAACCGGCCTCTCCCAGCGCCCTCGCGAGCGTCGACTTGCCGCGCAGGCTCGGTCCGCAGAGAACGATGGCCCGCCCACCCGCCTCGACCGCAGCCGCGTGCAGGACGACGTCCCCGCGCATCGCGAGCAGGGTGCAGACGGCGGAGGAGGCGATGCGATGCTCGAGCAGCTCCCCGTCGTCCCCGGTCGAGTCGACGAGAACCCGACCCGGTCCGGCCTGCAATAGGAAAGAGCCGGTCGGCGGCATCTGCAGCAGGCAGTCGCCGTCGTTCAGCTCGTAGGCGGCGAACCAGCGGTAGCCCTCCTCCGTCTCCAGCACCCCGGTCGGCTCCGTCGCCGGCGCCTTCAGTGGCTGTGGCGCCTCCTCGATGGTGAGCGTGCCCCGCGTTCCGGTCGCCGAGTTCAGCCGTCGCAGCGGCAGATCGGCCTTAATCTCGAATCCATAGAGGCTGCCCACGCGGTCTTAGGGTATGGATCGTGACCGGTACGACGATTGGGGCGGAGACGACGTTGCGGCGCACCGAGCGCGCCGTCCACGGCGACCTGCCCGAGGAGACGGTGCTGCTCGACGTCGATGCCGGCGTCGCGGTGCGGCTCAACCCGACCGGCGCCTGGATCTGGGGCCAACTGGAGGAGCCCCGCCGGGTTTCCGAGCTGGCGCAGGGCCTAGCCGGCCGCTTCGAGATCGATGAGAGCCGCGCAGTCGACGACGTCGTCGCAT
>CAZQET010000333.1:0-2271 GCA_964591825.1 uncultured Conexibacteraceae bacterium | reverse complement strand
GCAACGAGATCTTCCTCTCGCGGACCAAGGACGTCGGCGTCGTCTCCCGCGAGCGGCTGCTGGAACTGGGCGTGACCGGGCCGCTGCTGCGCGCCGCCGGCGAGCCCTGGGACCTGCGCAAGGCCTTCTCCTACCTCGCCTACCCGGACTTCGACTTCAAGATCCCGGTGGGCACGGTCGGCGACGGCTACGACCGCTACCGGGTGCGCCTCGCCGAGATGGTCGAGTCGACGCGAATCATCGAGCAGGCGCTCGACGGCCTGCCCGAGGGCCCGCACATCGCCGACGACCGCAAGTACGTGCTGCCGCCGCGCTCGGAGCTGTCGACCTCGATGGAGTCGCTGATCCACCACTTCAAGCTGGTCACCGAGGGCTTCCGAGTCGGCCCCGGCGAGATCTACTACGCGATCGAGAGCCCTCGCGGCGAGCTCGGCTGCTTCGTCCTCGCCGACGGCTCGGCGAAGCCCGCCCGCGTCCACTTCCGCGATCCCTCCTTCGTCAACCTGCAGTCCTTCAAGGACATGTCGGTGGACGGCTACGTCGCCGACATGATCGCCAGCCTCGGGATGCTCGACCCGATCCTCGGGGGGGTCGACCGATGAATCACCTGCCGATCGACCAGGCGCTGACCGAGGGTCGCGTCCCCGACCGCGTCCCGGAGGGAGTTCCCGAGCTGCACGAGGTCGACTGCCCGCCGGCGCTGCGCGAGCGGATCGAGGAGCTGATGAGCCGCTATCCGGACCGCAAATCGGCCTCGATCCCGGCGCTCTGGGCGGTACAGCGCCTCTACGGATGGTGCACGCCGGAGGGGATTCGACAGGCCGCCGCGGTGATGCGGGTGACGCCCGCCTACCTGGAGTCGGTGGCGAGCTTCTACGACCTTCTCCACACCGAGCCGGTCGGGGCCCACAAGGTCGCCGTCTGCACCAACATCAGCTGCTGGATGCGGGGCGGCGACGAGCTGCTCGACGCCTTCCGCGCCGCCGCCGAGAGCGACGAGGACATCTTCGTCACCGGCTTCGAGTGCCTCGGAGCCTGTGACATCGCGCCGATGGCCTCGATCGACGAGCGCTACTTCGGGCCGCTGGAGGCCGCCGAGGCCGCGATCGCGATCAGGCAGCTGCGCGAGGGCGCCGAGGTGCTGCCCGAGAGGGCGCTGGAGAAGCGGCCGCTTGCGGGAGGCCCCGATGCCTGAGACCAGAATGCTGCTGAAGGACGCCGAAGACCCGGCGCTGCGCACGCTGGCCGGCTACAGGAGCTACGGCGGCTACACGACCCTGGAGAGGGCCTACCGCGAGATGGAGGCCGACGAGGTGCTCAAGGAGCTCGAAGACTCGGGGCTGCGCGGGCGCGGCGGCGCCGGCTTCTCGATGGGCAAGAAGGCCTCCTTCCTGCCCCGCGGCGAGATGGACAAGTACCTCTGCTGCAACGCCGACGAGTCCGAGCCGGGGGCCTTCAAGGACCGCGAGCTGATGCAGCGCAATCCGCACCAGCTGATCGAGGGGATCGCGATCGCCGCCCTCGCCGCCGACGCCGGCCACGCCTTCATCTTCATCCGCGGCGAGTACGACTCGCAGGCCGACATCCTCGACGCCGCGGTCGCCGAAGCGTATGAGGCCGGCTACCTCGGCAAGGACATCCTCGGCACGCGGCGGGACGTCGAGCTGGTCGTCCACCGCGGCGCCGGCGCCTACATCTGCGGCGAGGAGACCGCCCTGCTCGACGCGCTCGAGGGCAAGCGCGGCAACCCGCGCCTGAAGCCGCCCTTCCCGGCAGTCCAGGGCCTCTATGGCGGTCCGACCCTGATCAACAACGTCGAGACGCTCTCCAACGTGCCCCACATCGTCAAGAACGGCGCCGAGTGGTTCAGGGGCTTCGGCACCGAGCAGTCGCCCGGCACCAAGGTGGTCTCGGTCTCAGGCTGCGTGCGGCGACCGGGCAACTACGAGGTCGAGCTGGGAATCCCAACGCGCGAGCTGATCATGGACCTGGCCGGTGGCCCGCTCGACGGCCGCGAGGTGAAGGCCCTCTACCCCGGCGGCTCCTCCTCGCCGGTGCTGCGGGCCGAGGAAGGGCTCGACCTTCCCTACAGCTTCGAGGCGATGGCCGAGGCGGGCTCGATGCTCGGCTCGGGCTCGATCATCGTCGCCGACGACGGCGTCTCGATCCCGCACATGGCGCTGCGCACGGCGCGCTTCTACCACCACGAGTCCTGCGGTAAGTGCACGCCCTGCCGCGAGGGCACCAACTGGACGGTGAAGATGCTGGAAC
>CAZQET010000332.1:0-2948 GCA_964591825.1 uncultured Conexibacteraceae bacterium | reverse complement strand
GCGCAGGAGCTCCCCGCCGATGTACCCCGAGCCCCCGACGACCGAGACCTTCACGATTCGACCCCACCCGTCTTGTCGTCCCCGTCGCCTACTCGCCCCAGTCTTCTTCGATCTCTGGCGCCAGCGCGAGCTCGAGCGGATCGAGAGCGACGATCTCCAGCTCCGTCTTGCACGACGAGCAGCTGAGGAGCTCACTGACGACTGCCGTCTCGGCGACCGGGACTGACTCGCCGCATTCAGGGCACTGCGTTGTGGTCATCTGCGTTGACATGTCTCTCCCTAAAGCCTCTCCCTAAGTGATCAGAAAATCCTATTTAAATTAGGGTACCGTAGTCCGGTGAGATTTTTAAGCCACCACCGAGCGTTATAGGGGGAGCAGCGTGTCGAAGCTCGCGATGTTCGGTGGTGAGCGCGCCGTGCCTCGCGAGCGCGCGCGGGTCGAGTGGCCGCTGGTCACCGACGATGACCGCGCCGCGATGCTCCGCGCGCTTGACTCGGGCGCCCTCGTCTCCAACGCGGAAGGCGAGGCCGAGGTGGCCGGCCTGGAGCGCGAGTTCGCCGAGCTGGCGGGGGTCGAGCACAGCTCGGGCGTCGCCAACGGCACGGTCGCGATCACCCTGGCGCTGGCGGCGCTGGGCATTGGCGCCGGCGACGAGGTGCTCGTGCCGGCGCTCACCTTCATCGGCACCCCGCTCGGCGTCGTGCACTCGATGGCAACCCCCGTCTTCATCGACGTCGATCCGGTCGGCTTCAACATGGACCCGGCGAGTGCAGCCCTCGCAATTACACACCGCACCAAGGCGATCGTCGTCGTCCACCTCCACGGCCTTCCCGCCGAGATGACGGCGCTCCGCGAGCTGGCGGACCGTCACGGCCTGGCGCTGGTCGAGGACGCCGCCCAGGCGCACGGCGCGACCTACGAGGGCAGGCCCGCGGGATCCCTGGGCGACCTGGGCTGCTTCAGCCTCAACGCGACGAAGAACCTGCCCACCTGTGGCGAGGGAGGCATGGTCACCACGGACGATCCCGAGCTGATCCGGCGCGTCGCGATGCGCCGCCAGTTCGGCGAAATCATCGACGAGCGCCGCGGGCGCAGCTACACCGCCGAGGTCCTCGGCTGGAACGCGAAGCTCAATCCGGTCCAGGCGGCGTTCACGAGGAGCCAGCTGCAGCGCTTTCCCGATTACGACCGGCGCCGCAAGGAGAACGTGGAGCGGCTTCTGGGACGCCTCGGGGAGCTGCCCGGGATCACCGTCCCGAGCTGCCCGGCCGATCGCACGCACGCCTTCCACATCCTGCGCTTCCGCCTCGATCCGGCCGCCGCCGGCCTCGAGGACACGCCTCCCGGCGCCTTCCGACAGGCGCTGCACCGCGTCCTGCGCGGCGAGGGGGTGCCGGTCTCGCGCTACCAGCTCACGGCATTGCCCGAGCAGGAGGTCTTCCGCGCCGCGGCGCCTCCCGACCCCGGCTCCTACGCCACCACGACGTCGATCGTCGAGGACTCCCTGACCCTCCAGAAGCGGCACCTCAACCCCGACGCCGGTCCCGTCCTCGATCTCTACGCCGACGGGTTCGAGAAGGTCTGGGAGAACCTCGATGCCGTCGCCCGCATCGCCAAGGGCGGCAGGGCGCGCGACCCGCAGCGCGGGGCGGCGCGGGTGCCGGAGGGCGCCGCGGGATGACCCCCGAGAACCCCGCGCACGAGGAGATTCGCGAGCGCGCCGGCTGGATGCGCGAGCAGATCGTCGAGATGGCCTCCCAGCCGCTCGGCGCCCACCTCGGTGGCAGCCTCTCGGCGACCGACATCCTCGCCGTCCTCTTCTTTGGTGTCCTGCGACTGCGACCCGAGCAGCCGGACTGGCCCGAGCGCGACCATTTCCTGCTCAGCAAGGGGCACGCGAGCGCCGCGCTCTACGCCGCGCTCGCCGGCCGGGGCTTCTTCGACCCCGAGGAGCTGTCGTCCTACGCTCGCAGCGGCGGCCGCCTGGCCGGCCATCCGCTGCGGCGGCTGCCCGGCGTCGAGCTCGCCACCGGCTCCCTTGGACACGGCCTCTCGCTCGGCGCCGGGCTGACGATCGCCGCGCGCTGCGACGGGCGTCCGAGCCGCGCCTTCGTCCTGCTCGGCGACGGTGAGCTGCAGGAGGGCACGGTCTGGGAGGCCGCCTCCGCCGCCGCGGCGATGCGACTGGGCAACCTCACCGCGATCGTTGACGTGAACGGCTGGCAGATGACGGGACCGACGACCGACCACGGCACCTCGACCAGGCTCGCCGAGAGGTGGTCGGCGTTCGGCTGGCGGACGATCGAGCTCGACGGGCACGACGTTCCGGCGCTTGCTGAGACCCTTGCCAACGTCCAGGGACCCGAAGCAGCCCCCACAGCTGTATTGGCCCGCACCATCAAGGGCCGCGGCGTGGGCTTCCTGGAGAACGATGGCCGCAGCCACTACGTGAAGCTCTCGCCCCGCCTTCGCCAACGGGCGCGGGCGAGCCTGGCGGCGATGGATTAGGACTGGGGATGAGCGACGGTCCCCCCACCCCCCGCCAGTCCTACCGGGAAGCCCTGGTCACGCTGGCGCGGGCCGACGAGCGGGTCTTCTGCATCGACGCCGACACGATGGGCCTGCAGGCGACGTTCGGCGCCGAGATGCCGGAGCGCTACGTCAACGTCGGCATCGCCGAGGCGAACGCGATCGGCATCGCGGCCGGGCTCGCCGCCGGCGGTCGCATCCCCCACTTCGCGACGATGGCCACCTTCGCCAGCTTCCGCGCCGCCGAGCAGGTCAAGGTCGACGTCGCCGGCAACGACCTGCCGGTGAGGATCGTCGGCACCCACGGCGGTTTCGCGGCAGGCCACCTGGGTGGGACTCATCACGCGCTCGAGGACCTCGCGGTGATGCGCTCGCTTCCCGGGATGACCGTCGTCGTCGCAGCCGACGGAGCCCGGAT
>CAZQET010000331.1:0-4458 GCA_964591825.1 uncultured Conexibacteraceae bacterium | reverse complement strand
TTTCTTTATCTGGAATTTCGTCTTCTGCGGAAGCCAGACGATGCCCTCGCAGAGCTGTTCGGGGGTGGTGTCGAGCGAGCCGGCCAGCTTCACGATCGTGCCCAGTCGCGGCTCGCGGCCGCCGCGCTCGAGCAGGGAGATCTCGGTGCGGTGCAGGTCACACCGGTAGCCGAGCTCCTCCTGCGAAATCCCCTTGGCTTTGCGCGCCTTGCGCAGATTAGTTGCGAAACGTTCGCGTGGTTTCATTTGCGGCAATTCTCTGTCTGCGAATACAGAAGTGCTACAGCCAAAACGCCGACAGACAGAGCGGTTACAAACAAGACAGCACGTTTATCACACGGCTCCAAGCCAGGCTGCATCCCGCAACGCGGCTCGCGCGCTAGGCGCGCGTCGCCCGCCAGACCCAGAGCATTGCCAACGGTTGCAGCGGTAGCCGCGCCCAGAGCGCCCAGCGCGGAACCCGCTCGAGGTCGAGACCGCGAACCTGCTCGGGATTGAGCGTCATGTGCACGTTGGCGGGGAAGACCGCAACCAGCAGAGCGAGCAGCCACCAGCGGGCGAAGCGCCTGGTCGGGGGCGCGAGCACGGCGGCGCCGCCGGCGATCTCGGCCAGGCCGCTGACGATGACCGCCTCGCGGTGACGTGGCAGCTGCGGCGGCATGATCGCCTCGTAGCTGCGCGGGATGAGGAAATGCATCGTCCCGGCGAAGCCAAAGAAGCCGGCCAGGGCCTTCTGTGAGCGCGTCATCGACGCCCAGTCTTTCACGTTGCCTGGCGCCTTTGGTCGCGGTATGCGCGAGTAACGCGCCAGCTAAGGTGGCCGAATGCCGGAGTTCGTCCTCAACCCCGCCTACACGCCGACCGCCGATCAGCCAAAGGCGATCGCCGGGCTGACGGAGGGCCTCGAGGCGGGCGAACGCTTCCAGACGCTGCTCGGCGCCACCGGCACCGGCAAGACCTTCACGATGGCCGGGACGATCGCCGCGGTGCAGCGGCCCTCGCTGGTCATCGCCCACAACAAGACGCTGGCGGCGCAGCTTTGCAACGAGTTCCGCGAGTTCTTCCCCGACAACGCGGTTGAGTACTTCGTCTCCTACTACGACTACTACCAGCCCGAGGCCTACGTTCCGGCGCAGGACCTCTACATCGAGAAGGACTCCTCGATCAACGACGAGATCGATCGCCTGCGCCACGCCGCCACGGCCGCGCTCTTCGCGCGCCGCGACGTGATCATCGTCGCCTCGGTCTCCTGCATCTACGGGATCGGCTCGCCCCAGGTCTACAACGAAAAAATGCAGCTCTTCAAGGTCGGCGAGGAGATCGATCGCGACGAGGTGCTGCGCAAGCTGATCAAGATGCAGTACCAGCGCAACGACTCGGTGCTCGGCCGCGGCAGCTTCCGCGTGCGCGGCGAGGTGCTGGAGATCATGCCCTCCTATGCGGAGTCTGCCTACCGGATCGCGCTCTTCGGCGAGGAGATCGAGGGGATCCAGCACTTCGACCCGCTGACCGGCGAGATCCTCGACACGATCGACCACGTCTCGGTCTGGCCCGCGTCGCACTACGTGACCCGCGACGAGACGCTGGAGCGGGCGGTCGAGGAAATCCGCAACGAATTGAACGAGCGCACCGCCGAGCTGGATGGTGAAGGCAAGCAGCTCGAGGCGCACCGGCTGCGCCAGCGCACCGCTTACGACATCGAGATGCTGAAAGAGCTCGGCTTCACCTCGGGGATCGAGAACTACTCGCGCATCCTCGACGGCCGTCCGCCGGGCAGTCCGCCGCATACCCTGATCGACTACTTCCCCGAGGACTTCGTCGTCTTCGTCGACGAGTCCCACCAGACGGTGCCGCAAATCGACGGCATGTATGAGGGGGATCGCTCGCGCAAGCAGACCCTGGTCGACTACGGCTTCCGGCTGCCCTCGGCGATCGACAACCGGCCGCTCAAGTTCGATGAGTTCCTCGAGCGGGTGCCGCAGCTGGTGATGGTCTCGGCGACGCCGGGCCCGTTCGAGCGCGCCGAGTCGAGCCGCGTCGTCGAGCAGATCGTGCGGCCGACGGGGATCGTCGACCCCGAGATCGAGCTGCGCCCGACGAAGAACCAGATCGACGACCTGATGAACGAGATCAGGGCCTGCGCCGAGGCCGGCGACCGGGTGCTGGTGACGACGCTGACCAAGAAGATGGCCGAGGACCTGACCGAGTACCTGCTCGAGTACGGCGTGCGGGTGCGCTACCTGCACTCCGAGATCGACACGCTGGAAAGGATCCAGATCGTCCGCGACCTGCGGCTCGGCGAGTACGACGTGCTGGTCGGGGTCAACCTGCTGCGCGAGGGCCTCGACCTGCCCGAGGTCTCGCTGGTGGCGATCCTCGACGCCGACAAGGAGGGCTTCCTGCGCGGCGAGACCAGCCTCGTGCAGACGATCGGCCGGGCGGCGCGCAACGTCGACGGGCGGGTGCTGATGTACGCGGACAAGCAGACCGAGGCGATGCGGGCGGCGATGCGCGAGACCGATCGCCGCCGGGCGATCCAGGTCGCCTACAACGAGGAGCACGGGATCACGCCGGAGACGGTGCGCAAGGGCATCTCGGAGATGAGCGAGTTCCTGGCGATGGAGGACCGGGCGCCGCGCAAGCGCCGCGGCAAGCGCACCGCCGAGTACGCCGATCCGGCGGAGCTGGAGCGGTCGATCGTCTCGCTCGAGGAGGAGATGCTGGCTGCCGCCGACGACCTCCGCTTCGAGGAGGCCGCCCGTCTGCGTGACGAGCTCAAGGAGCTGCGCCGCGACCTCGACGGGATGCGGGCGGGGGCGTAGCGGCAAGCGGCGCAGCGGGCGAGCCTCCCAGTCGCCCGCGTGTCCCGCGGCCTTAGGCGAGGACCTTCGCCGCCTTGGCGCTGTCCGCGTAGAACTCCCCGCGCACGATCCTTCCATCCGAATCGAACTTCATCAGGTGGGCGAAGGGCGACTCGAAGCTGCCGCTGTCATTGCCGGCGCGCTGCGTGCCACGAACGATCACCCACTCGCCGCCGTCGATGAATTCCTCCGGCTCGACGCTGAAGGACGACCAGTAGGTGGGAATCTCGGCGAAGTTCCCAAGGATCGCGTCGCGGCCCCGGGTCTCGCCACCGAGCGGCAGCTCATCGGACGTGAGCCAGGAGCTGTCCTCGGACAGCATCTCCTGCAGGGTTCCCAGGTCTCCTCGGCCGAAGGCCTCGTAGGCGGACCGGGCGGTGTCGACGTTCGACATTTTTCCTCCTTCTCGCTGGCCCTGCCCGCAACCAAACCTAGCCCCGAGCGGCCCGGTCCGCAACAGGCCTTAACTATCCTGCGCCGGTGGCCGTAGATGTCAGCGAGGCGACGTTCGAGAGCGAGGTGGTGGAGCGCTCGCGCAGCGTCCCCGTGGTCGTCGATTTCTGGGCCGAGTGGTGCGGGCCGTGCCGGACGCTGACGCCGGCGCTGGAGGCGGCCGAGAGCGCTCGCGCCGGCAAGGTGGTGCTGGCGAAGGTCGACGTCGACGCCAATCAGGCCCTGGCGGCGCACTTCGGCGTGCAGGGCATCCCGGCGGTGAAGGCGTTCAAGGATGGCGCCGTGGTGGGGGAGTTCGTCGGCGCCGTCCCCAAAGCCAAGGTCGAGGAGCTCTTCGACTCGCTCGTTCCCTCGCGGGCCGACGAGCTGCTTGCCGCCGGCGACGAGCTCTCCCTACGCGAGGCCACCGAGCTGGAGCCCCGCCGCGCCGACCTCGCCGTGGCCTTGGCCCGCAAGCGCCTCGAGCGCGGGGCCGAGGACGACGCCCTCGCTGCCGTCGAGGGCCACGAGGGCGATTTCGCCGCCGAGGGTGTTGCCGCGCGGATCAGGCTGACCAGGGCTGGGATGGCCGTCGAGGCCTTCGAGTCGCTCGAGCGCGGCGAGACGACCGCCGCGCTCGATGTCCTTCTCGCCGCTCTAGAGGGCCAAGACGCCGCCGACGGTGAGGCCCAGGCAATCCGCGAGCAGCTCCGTCGCGCCATCGTCGGCATCCTCACCGACTTCGACACGGGCGACGAAGCCGCAATCCGCTACCGCCGCCGCCTCGCCACCGCCCTCTATTGACCTCTACAGACCTGGGGCGCGATCGGACCCTGGCCCAACTCACCCCCTTGCCGCTGACTTCGTGTTTTCTCTCGCTATGCGAGAGAAAACACGAAGTCAGCGGGGCGGTGGGGGGAGGCCGAGCTCGCGACGACGCTGGCGCAGGAGCTGACGCAGGCGAGCGGCCACCCCATCGGGGTCTTGGTCCATGCGCCTTCCCGTGACGCGGGTCATCTCGATTCCGGCGAGCTTGAGGTCCTCCTGGCGTAGGCGGTCGGCCTCGAAGCTCCTCCGCCCTCCATGGTGTTCGTAGGTATCGAGTTCGACGGCGAAGCGCTCGCTCGCCCAGTAGGCGTCCAGCTCATACCCGTCGATGAAGAGG
>CAZQET010000330.1:0-3359 GCA_964591825.1 uncultured Conexibacteraceae bacterium | reverse complement strand
CTGCCGCGCAGGATGTCGGCAGCGACCATGAGCCGCCGGCTATCGAAGCGGCAGCCGCCAACGCAGCTGCCAATGACGTTCGCATCGCCTTCGAGCGCCGCAACCTCCGCGAGGACCTCCCCGAGCTCGGCCCAACCATCGTCGCCAACATGACCGCCCCGGTCCTGCGGGAAATAGCCCGGCAGGCCGGTGACGGGAGGGATCGGGGGAGGACTCGGCGGAGCCTCCCCGCTGTTGCTCCGACGAGTCCTCCCCCGATCCCTCACACTCTCGTCCTCTCGGGTCTTCTCCCAACCGAGTTGGAGGAGATCGCGGATGCGTTCACCCCCTGGGGAGTGACAGAGGTCGACCGCAAGCTCGACGGCGACTGGGCCGCCCTGCTGCTTCGCTCCGCCTGAGCTGGCTATATCTTTCCCGCCGATGGCGCTGGCAACCATCATCAGTCCGGGCTACAAGATCGCGCTCTTCCTGCACATCCTCGCGGTTGTGCTGGCGTTCGGGCCGACCTTCGGATATGCGTTCTTCATGTCGGTGACGCCCCAATTTCCGCGGGCGACCCCCGCGATGCTGGCCGGGATCCAGAAGATCGACCGCTATCTCGTCACGCCCGGCATGATCGTGCTGCTGCTCGCTGGCATCTACCTGCTCGCGGACGGACCGTGGGATGCCGGCGACGCCTTCGTCAGCATCGGCTTCCTGGCGATCATCGCTCTCTTCGGGCTTCAGCACGGTTTCTTCCGGCCGCAGACCCGGCGCGCGCGTGAGTTGGCGGAACGCGACCTGGAGTCAGGCGATGAGCTGGGCCGGGAGTATCTGGCGATCTCGGAACGGCTGAGCAAGGTGGGGGGTCTCGCTGGCCTGATCGTCGTGATCACGGTCTTCTTCATGGCCTACAAGCCCTTCCTCTAGAGCGCTGGCGGGTACGGACGTCAGCGGCTCGCCCAATGCCTCGCTTCCGATCGCGATGTTCGACTCGGGAGTGGGGGGACTCACGGTGCTGCACGAGTGCCTGGTCTCGCTGCCCGAGGAGGACTTCGTCTACCTGGGGGACACCGCGTGGTTTCCGTATGGGACGAAGGAGCCGGCGGCGCTGCGCGAGCGGATCCGGGGAATCGCCGAGCTGCTGCTCGGAGGGCGCGCCAAGCTGCTCGTGATCGCCTGCAACACCGCCACCTCGATCGGCACCGACGTGGCCCGCGAGGTCGCGGCCGCGCATGGGGTGGAGGTGGTGCCCGTGGTCGAGCCGCAGGCCGAGATCGCAGCCGCGATCAGCGACAACGCACGGGTCGGCGTGCTGGCGACGCCCAACACCGTCGAGAGCGGCGCCTATCGACGGGCGCTCGAAGCGCAGGGACGAGCGCTCGAGGTGACCGAAGTGGAGGCGCCCGATCTCGCCCCCTTCATCCAGGACGGCTCCCCCTTCGACGAGGACGTGATCGAGATGGCGCGCGCCTACTGCGCGCCACTGAAGCGGACCGAAGTCGACACCCTGATCCTCGGCTGCACGCACTATCCGCTGGTTGCGCCGATGCTGCAGCGCATCCTCGGTCGCGACGTACGCCTGGTCAGCGGTGGCCATGCTGTCGCCGCCGCCGTGCAGCGCACTCTCGTCGCCGCCGATCTCGCCCGCGAGCCCGACGGCGAGGGCGAGTACCGCTTCCTCTGCACGGGCGAGGTCGCCGCGTTCCGCGAGCTTGGCACCCGCTTCCTGCAAATGCCGCTGGGCAAGGTCGAGCGGACCGCCGTCGACTGACTCGCACGAAAGAAATTGCACTTCCTTGACATTCGTGACCCACGCGTGCGTCGCGGCCTGCGACGGTGCCCGCATGGCGATCACCGCGGTCCCACCAGCATCCGGCAATACCATATATACTCGGCCTGTGGCAAAGGTGATGATTTCGATGCCCGACGGCCTGCTCGACCGGCTCGATGCGCAAGCTCGCGCCGGCCACGAGACTCGCAGCGGCTTGCTGCAACGGCTCGTGGAGCGAGAGCTGGAGACGTCTGATCGCCAGATGCGCGAAGAGGTCGAGCAGCTGCTCGACCGCATCGGCCCCCTCGAGCTGGGTGGCGATGCGGCGCGGCTGGTTCGCGAAGACCGGGAATCGCACTGAGGTGCTCCTTCTCGACGCAGGTGTATGGGTGGCCCTGGGAGAACCGGCGGACCGTCACTGCCAGGACGCGCGGGCGATCGTCCGAAGTGTCTCTATCCCACTCGCCGCGCTGGATCTGACCCTCTACGAGGTGGCGAACGTGGTTGGCGCGAAGCAGGGAAAGCCGGATGACGCTCGTGACATAGCCCGACTCGTGTTGACGCGCTGTCGCGAGCGATTGACCCGGGTCGACGCCGACTTGCTCGATTCCGCGCTCGAGATCGCCGCAGAGCATGGCCTGATCGCTTACGACGCCGCCTATGTCGCGGCTGCCCGCCGCAACGGCTGGACCCTGGTCAGCACCGACATCGCGGACCTCGTCTCCAAGGGCCTCGCGGTGACGCCCGACGCCGCCGACTACCCTTAGTCCGGATGAGCGCCCTGGAGCAGGCAAAGGCGGATGTGGTCACCGCGATGAAGGCGGGCGAGCGCGAGCGCGCGGGGGCGCTGCGCTTGATCGTCGACGCCCTGCAACAGGATGCGAAGCTGGGCAAGGGCGACGAGGTGGCGGTGCTGCAGCGCGAGCGCAAGAAGCGGCTGGAGGCCGCCGACGCCTACGCCGACGCGGGACGCGAGGAGCAGGCGGGAGCCGAGCGCTTCGAGGCGGAGCTGATCGAGGCCTACCTGCCGCAGCAGCTCTCCGACGAGGAGCTGGCCGAGCTCGTCGACGCGGCGGTCAGCGAGACCGGCGCCAGCGAGCAGAAGCAGATGGGCCAGGTGATGTCGGTGCTGATGCCAAAGGTCGGCGGGCGCGCCGACGGCAAGCGGGTCAGCGCGGCGGTGCGTGAGCGGCTTGGCGCGTAGGCAGCTGACTCTCGACAACACGGTCGCCGCCGAGCTGGCGGGCAGCGAGGACTCCGTCCTGCGCGCGCTGGAGGGCCACCTGGACTGCGGCGTCTTCCTGCGCGGAAACGTCCTCACGCTCGACGGGGACGAGGAGGCGGTCGCCGCCGGCGCCGAGGTCGTCCGCGAGTTGACGGACCTGATCGCCCAGGGCCACCAGATCGCCCCGGGCACGATCACCGCCGTCACCCAGGCCCTGGACGAGCACGTCCCGCCGGCGCGGATCCTGGAGGACGTTGTCTGGCGCCACCGCAACCAGCGGGTCGCGCCCAAGACGGTCAACCAGAAGCGCTACGTCGACTCCATCCGCCGCAACACGGTGACGTTCGGCATCGGCCCGGCCGGCACCGGCAAGACCTTCCT
>CAZQET010000329.1:0-8262 GCA_964591825.1 uncultured Conexibacteraceae bacterium | reverse complement strand
CTCGATGTACTTCGGGGTCGGCAACCCGGCGCCCTTCCCCGGCACCGGCAAATTCCCCTGGGGCTCGAGCCGTCCAGGCCCCAATCTCTACACCGACTCGCTGGTCAAGCTGAACGCCAAGACCGGCAAGCTCGACTGGTATCACCAGGTCACCCCGCACGACCTCTACGACTGGGACTTCCAGGGCCCGCCGATCCTGATGGAAGCCGGCGGCAGGCAGATCGTCGTCGCGGCGGGCAAGTCGGGGATCGTGCTGGCGGCGGATGCGAAGACCGGCAAGGTGCTCTGGCAGGTGGCGGTCGGCAAGCACAACGGCCACGACGACGACGGCCTGCTGGCGATGCGCGGCGAAGAATCGAAGATCGGCGTGCCGACCACCGTCTACCCGGGCGATCTCGGCGGCGTGATTGCGCCGATGTCGACCGACGGCTCGCTGCTCTTCGTACCCGTCGTCAACAGTCCGGTGGCGGTCGTCTCCGGCGCCGAATCCGAAGAACCCGGACCCAGCACCGGCGAAGTCGTTGCGCTCGACGCGGCGACCGGCAAGACGAAGTGGAAAGAAGAGCTCTCGACCCCGGCCTTCGGCGCGACGACCGCGGTCAACGATCTCGTCTTCGCGACCAGCTACGAAGGCTCGCTCTCGGCCTTCGACGCAAAGACCGGCCAGGTCATCTGGCGCGAAAGCCTGCCCGCCGGCAGCAACTCCGGCGTGATGGCCGACGGCGACACCCTGATCGCCCCCGCCGGCATCGCCTCGGCCGCCGGGCAGACCCCTCAGATCGTCGCCTACCGGATCGGCGGATAGCGAGCCCCGGGGGGCGGCTACCCGGCAACCTCGTGCAGCCGGTGGCTGTCGACGTCGTAGACGAAGCCGCGCACCGCGTCGCGGTGGGGGATGAAGGGCGAGTTGCGCACCCGCAGGATCGATTGGCGCACGTCGGCGTCGAGGTCGGTGAAGGACTCGATCGCGAAGGCGGGGGCGACCCCGGTGTCGCTCTGCAGCTCGGCCCGGAAGCCGTCGTCGGTGATCTTCTGCATGCCGCAGTCGCTGTGGTGGATCAGCATCACCTCGCGCGTGCCGAGCAGGCGCTGGGAGATCGCCAGCGAGCGGATCACGTCGTCGGTGATCACTCCGCCGGCGTTGCGCAGCACGTGCGCCTCACCCTCGCCGAGCCCCAGCGCCGCGAAGACGTCGAGGCGCGAGTCCATGCAGGTGACGACCGCCAGCCGCCGGCTCGGTTCGACCGCAAGGTGCGTCTCGCGTAAGGATTCGGCGAAGCGCTCGTTCTTGGCAAGCAGCTCGTCGACGAAGCTCATCGGCCGGGAAGCCTAGATCACCAGCCCGCAAGGGATTTCTCAGGGGGACTTTTCACCGCGCTTGGCAGCTAGGCTCTTGGGCTGGATGGCGCCGCGGACCGTCAGGCAGGGGCTCGCCAGAGCCGCCCGCGGCTTCGCTGCGGCGGTCGCCTGCGCGCTGCTGCTCCCGGCCGGCTCATCGGCGGCTGAACCGGGCTCGATCGCTGGGACCGTGACCGCCGAAGGGGGCGCTCCGTTGCAGGGCATCCACGTCTGCGCGCCCCCCAGCTTCGGCGCGCGCTGCGCCGACACCGACGCAAGCGGCGACTATGAAATCGAAGGCCTGGCGGCGGGCTCCTATGTCGTCCACTTCGAGGGCGGCGACCAGTACGCCAGCGAGTACTACGACGACGCTGCCTCCGAACGGAGCGCCACGCCGGTTGCGGTCGACCCGGGGACGACGGCGGGGGGCATCGACGCCGAGCTGGCGCCCGCGGCTCACATCGAAGGCGTCGTCAGCGATGCCGGCACGGATGCTCCGCTGGCCGGGATCCGCGTCTGCCCTCGCCTGCCGAATGGCTCCGGCGGCGAAGTCGGCGATTGTGCCGTCAGCGGGCCCGACGGCAGCTACTCGCTCGACGGGCTCAGCGCGGGCTCCTACCGGGTGAGCTTCAGTGGCTCCGAATCGACCAGGCAGTACCTGACGCAGTACTACGACGGCAGGTCGGTGGCCGGCGAAGGCCTCCTCGTTGCCCTCGCTGCCGGCGAGACAAAAGCCGGCGTCGACGCGGCGATGGCTGAAGGCGGCACGATCAGCGGCAAGGCGACCGCCGCCGACGGCGGCGCGGCGCTGCAGGGCATCTGGGTCTGCGCGGTCAGCCCCAGGTTCGACGTCGGCTATCCGGTCTGCACCTCGACCGACGCCGAGGGCGAATACGCGATCCTCGGCCTGCCCACCGACCACTACAAGGTGAGCTTCTCCTCCGGAATCGCCAATGCCAACGTCCTCGACCAGTACTACGACGACCAGCCGACCAGGAAGCTGGCGACGTCGGTATCGGTCAGCGACGGCGCCACTACGAGCGGCGTCGACGCGGCGCTGCGCACCGGCGGCCGGATCACCGGCGTCGTCACCGACGCGGTCAACGAACAACCTCTCGCCAACCTGTTCGTCTGCGCTCGCCCCGTCGGCGAGCCCGACTGGGAAGCCGGCGGCCAGATGTGCGACTACACGAGCTCCGACGGCGAATACGCGATCGAGCGACTGCCGACCGGCAGCTATTACGTTCGCTTCGGTCCCGGCTACGCCAGTCCGGGCTACCTGAAGCAGTACTACGACGGCAAGGGCAGCCAGGGGGAAGCGAGCCAGGTCGCGGTCACGGCCGGCCAGACCGCGAGCGGCATCGACGCGGCGATGGCGCGGGGCGGCCATATCTCCGGCGAGGTCACCGACGCCCTCAGCCACGAGGCGGCGCACCCGATCCAGGTCTGCGCCTTCGCCGTGGGAGGCGACGGGGAAGAAGAACACTGCGACGTCACCGACGCCGGCGGCGCCTATGAGATCGATGGCCTGGCCTCCGGGGCCTACCGGGTCCGGTTCTCGCCCGGCGCCGGGTTCAACCCCGAACCGGGTCCGATCGATTACGCCTACGCGACCCAGTACTACGAGGGGAAGGCAGGCGAAGGGGAAGCCGACGCCGTCGAGGTGGCAGCGCCCGCCACGACCACCGGCATCGATGCCGCCATGGAGGAAGGCGGGAGGATCGAAGGCACCGTGGTGAGCCTCGCCGCCGGCGAGCCGCTCGAGGAAGTGCAGGCCTGCGCCCTCGCCGCCGGCGACGGCGAGTACGAGCGCTGCGACTCGACCGACGGGAGCGGCAGGTACACGATCGAAGGCCTCTCGCCGGGCGAATACAACGTCGCCTTTCAAGCGTTCAGCTCCCCCGATGAAGAAACCAACTTCCTGCGCCAGTACTACGACGAAGCGGATTCGCTCGCGGGCGCAACGCCCGTCTCAGTCAGCGGCGGGGCGACGGTGGCCGACGTCGATGCCGCGCTTCGCGCCGGCGGGCAGATCGCCGGCACGGTCACCGCCGCGGCCGGCGGCGCTCCCTTGCAGGGGGTCGACGTCTGCGCCTTCGAAGCGGGCGGCGAAGAAGGGCTCGTCCTCTGCGAGTCGACCGACGTCAACGGCGACTACACGCTTTCGAGCCTGCCGACCAGCTCCTACAAGGTCGAGTTCGCCAAGGGCTACCCGGACTTCGAAGGGGGCACCGAAGCGGTCTTCGCCACCCAGTACTTCCCGGGCAAGCCGAGCGCCGCGGATGCCGAACCGGTCGCCGTCACCGCCGGCTGGCTGAGCGGCTCGATCGATGCCCAGATGGCCGAGCCGGACGAAACCGAAACCGGCGGCGAAGAAGCTGGGGGCCAGCCGGGTGGAGGAGGCTCGGCCGAAGGGGGCAGCGGTGCGCCCCAGGGCGGCCCGCCGCCGGTGGCACCGCAGCGCCCGAGGTCCACCGGATCGCACGGTCCTCGCCACTGTCCCAAGGGCAAGCGCAGGAAGCGAGTACGCGGCAAGGTCCGCTGCGTCGTCAAGCAGGGGCGCCCGCACCGCAGACGCCGGCGCTAGGCCCTGGGCCGGCGAGCCGAGCGCTCGCCTCGAGCCGTTGCAGACGCTGCGCGCGGACGCTGCGAGTTGACATTGCCGAACTTTGCGTACTAGCTTGTGTCCGGCGGAGAGGGGGCCGATGCGGTTTTGGAATCGCTGCATGAGATCCGGGCCGAGCTCGTCGTCAGGCTGAGGGCTCGTTCCGGTGAGCTCGAAGACATCATCTTCAATCACGTGCGCCGGCTCAGCGAGCCGGCCGAAGGCGACGATCCCGAGTACCGGGCTGGTTTGCGCGCGACCGTCGCCGAGGCGGTCGACTACGCCCTCCTCGGCTTCGAGCGCGGCGAGGAGTGGGAGGGATCGATTCCCGAGGCCGCTCTGGCCCAAGCGCGGCGCGCCGCCCGCTCCGGGGTTCGGCTCGACACCGTGCTGCGCCGCTACGCGGCTGGCGACAGACTGATCGGCGAGTTCATCGTCGACGAGGCGGCGAACCTGCCCAACGAGGCGATGCGCGAGCTCTTGCGCAGCCAGGGCCCTCACGTCGATCGGATCATGGCCGCGGTTGCCAGCGAGTACATGGACGAGCTCGAGCGCATGCGCCGCTCGCCCGCGCAGCGGCTCACCGAACGGGTCGAGCGGCTGCTCGCGGGCAATGCTCCCGCCGACGCCGCCGGCCTCGACTACGAACTTGATGCCTGGCACCTCGGCCTGGTGATCGTCGGCTCGCGGCCCGACGTGGCGGCGCGCACGCTTGCCGCTGGGCTCAGCCGCCAGTCACTGGTCGTGCAACGCGACCATGACACCGCCTGGGCATGGCTCGGTGGCCGCGAGAAGCTCGACGCCCGCGACGTCGAGCGCTACCAGGACGTAGGCGTGCTGGGCGACGTCTCGCTGGCCGTCGGCGAGCCGCGCCGTGGCCTCGAGGGGTGGCGCCTCACCCACTACGAGGCGCGCGCCGCGCAGCAGGTGATGCTGCACCGCAAACGACCCCTGATCCAGGCGAGCGAGGTCATCCTGCTCGCCGCGGTGCTGCGCGACGAGCTGCTCGCCCGGTCGCTGCGCGAGACCTATCTCGCCCCCCTCGACGCCAATGGCGACGCGGGCATCGGCTTACGGGAGACGCTGCGCGCCTACTTCGACGCGGGCTTCAACGCCGCCACCGCCGCCGCCGCGCTCGGCGTCGACCGCCACACCGTGCAGCGCCGCCTGCGCAAGGCCGAGGAGGCATTGGGACGCCTGCTGCACACCTGCCACGCCGAGATCGAGGTGGCACTCGTGCTCGAGGAGCTCGACGCGGACCGTGCCGCGCAGCAGCTGCCGGTAGTGGGAACCAGGTAGGCCTGGGACCCGCCAGGCGGGCGATGGACCAATCTGGCAATCCCGGTATGTGAGCGCGCACCACATTGGTGCAGCGCGCCTTGAACCGCCGCTGCTACACATATTTGTGTCAGCGTTAGCGGGAGGACGCGACCCGAGGGAGGTTGGGGCGATCCACCCGTTTCACCCCCATATTTGGCGAGGCAAGGACATGTCCCGGTCCCCAGAAGTCGTCCAACCATTTGCACCGTCGGCTCCGGCATCGGCCGATGGAATCCGTTCGGCACGCCTGGAACCGGGTGATGTCGAGCCGCGGGATGGCGTCAAGCGGCGCCAGTCGAGCACGATCTCCAAGGTGGCCTGGGCGCCGAAGGAGGCGCTGGGACAGGCGGAGTGGCTGGCGGCGGGTCACCGGCTGGGAGCGATCGGCCGCTGCAGCCAGTGGTGGATCGGCGATTGGGTCCGCTATGGCACGGCTCGCTGGGGCGAGAAGTACGTCGAGGCGGCGCGAGTCACCGGTTACGACGTCGCCAGCCTTCGCAATATGTCCTGGGTGGCGTCGCGATTCGATCTGTCACTACGTAGTGACAAGCTCAGCTGGAGCCACCACGTCCTGCTCGCGCCCCTGGCCAGCGACGAGCAGCGGAGCTGGATACTGAAGGCGGTCTCCGAGCGCCTCTCGGTTGCCGATCTTCGGCTCGAGCTGCGCGCGGCCGGTGTCGGAGCCCGGACGGCTTCGGCGCGGCGGCGAAACCGGCGGGCGACGACGGTCTGCCCGCACTGCGGCCACGAGCTGCCAGGGACATCGAGCTGAGCCGCCGGCTTTCCTGCGATGTCGTCGCCTGAGGGCGCCCTGCTCGCGATCGCGGACCTCCACGTCGAGCACGCCGAGAACCGCCAGCTGCTCGAGCGGGTCGAGCCCCGCTCCGAGGCCGACTGGCTGATCGTCGCGGGCGACGTCGCCGACAGCCCGGACTGCGTCGAGTGGGCCCTGGGCACCCTGGGTGAGCGCTTTGCCCGGGTCATCTGGGTACCCGGCAACCACGAGCTCCTCGCCTGGCGCGACGATCCGTCCGAGCTGCGCGGCGAGCGCCGCTACCGCCATTTGGTCGACCTCTGTCGTCGTCTCGGCGTACTGACTCCGGAGGATCCGTACCCGGTCTGGGAAGGTCCCGGCGGACCGGCGCGGGTGGTTCCGCTCTTCCTCCTCTACGACTACAGCTTTGGGTCGAACGTGGCGACCACCCCGGAGAAGGCATTGGAGCGGGCCCATCAGGCGGGGGTCGTCTGCGCCGACGAGTTCCTCCTCGACCCGCACCCGTTTCCGAGTCGGCGAGCCTGGTGCGAAGCGCGCGTGCACGAGGCCGCGGGTCGCCTCGGCGGGCTCGAGCCGCCGCTGCCGGCGGTGCTGGTCAACCACTATCCGCTGCTAGTTGAGCCGACCAGGATGCTGCGGCACCCAGAGTTCGCACAGTGGTGCGGCACGACCCGGACCGCCGACTGGCATCGTCGCTTCCGGGCGACGGCCGTGGTCTACGGCCACCTGCACATCCCGCGCACCAGCTGGCACGACGGTGTGCGCTTCGAGGAGGTCTCGCTCGGTTATCCGCGCGAGCGAGCCCGTTGGCCGCACCGCCCGATCCTCCCGCGCCAGATCCTTCCCGAACCGCCCCGTGCTTGAGCGAATCGTTCCTCCGGCGGTCGCCGTTGCCGAGAGGCATGACGACGCGCTGACCACAGCGCTCCACCCGGAGGAGAGGGAGCTGGTCGCCCGCGCGGTGGCCAAGCGGCGGCGCGAGTTCGCGACCGGCAGGGCGCTGGCGCGCGAGGCGCTCGCCGAGCTCGACGTTGCCCCGGCGCCGCTGCTCGCCGGCCAGCGCGGCGAGCCGCGCTGGCCGGCTGGGATCGTCGGCAGCATCACCCACTGCGACGGCTATCGCGGCTGTGCGGTGGCGCGCGGCGAGGTTCTGCTGACGCTCGGCATCGACGCCGAGCCGGATGCGCCCCTGCCGGCCGGCCTGCTTGCTGACATCGCTCTGCCGGGCGAGCGAGCCGCCCTGGCGCGGCTCGCTGCCGAGCATCCCGGTCCCAGCTGGGACCGCCTCTTGTTCAGCGCCAAGGAGGCCGTCTACAAGGCCTGGTTCCCGCTGGCGCGCCGCTGGCTCGGCTTCGAAGACGCCGAGCTCTCGATCGACCCGGGGGACGGGACCTTCGCGGCGCGTCTTCTCGTGCCCGGCCCGTCACTGGCGGCACGCCCGCTGCGCGGCTTCGTCGGCCGCTGGCTCGCGGAAGACGGTCTGCTGTTGACCGCGATCGCCCTCCCGGCCAGCCCCCGTCCCCCTTAGGGAGGTTTGTGTTTTTTGACCGGCCCCTGACCGCCGAACTAGCCTGTTTTCACTGAGCTTTGGGACTCAGCTAGGGAGAGGATGATGGTCGTAGGGGGAATCGTGCGCGTCCGGCGTCGTCAGCGCGACGCCGGACGCTCGGGGACGGGGGCTGGGCACCCTGGAGGCCGCGGATGAGCGCCCGCGGGGATGCGGCGATCGCCGTCATCGGCATCGCCTGCCGGTTCCCCGGAGCACCAGATCCGGAGGCTTTCTGGCGGCTCCTGGACCGCGGTGAGCAGGCGGTTGGCGAGGTTCCCGCGGAGCGCTGGAAGCTGGCGGGACGCGACCCCGGCGCCGACCTCTCCCAGGGCGACGGGGCCGCCCGCTTTGGAGCCTTCCTCGACGACGTGGCCGGCTTCGACGCCGCCTTCTTCGGGATCTCGCCGCGCGAGGCGGTGGCGATGGACCCGCAGCAGCGGCTGATGTTGGAGCTGAGCTGGGAGGCGCTCGAGGATGCGGGGATCGCTGCCGGCCGACTGCGGGGGACGGCCGGCGGCGTTTTCCTCGGCGCGATCGCCGGCGACTACGGGGGCATCGCCGCCCGTGCCGGTCTCGCCGATCGCTACCTGGCGACCGGCCTGCACCGGGCGATGATCGCCAACCGCGTCTCCCACTTCCTCGGCCTCGGCGGTCCGAGTCTCTCCGTCGATTCCG
>CAZQET010000328.1:0-1639 GCA_964591825.1 uncultured Conexibacteraceae bacterium | reverse complement strand
AGGGATCTCCCAGGGGATGAAGTGGCCGCCGCGGCCGTGGGCGTTGACGTTGACGTGGTTGCACCAGTCGGCCTGCGGGCTCGTTATGAACGCGCGGACGCGCTCGTCGGCGGTGTGGATGCCGGGCGGGTTCTCGTAGGTGACGAAGGTGAGGCCGACAGGCGCCTGCACGACCGGAGTGCGATCGTGGGACGGGGCCCATGGGTAGCGGTTGGCGTTCGCGTAGTAGCGCATCGACGTGGCGATGGAGTTGTTGACCCAGTAGATCGTGGCGTGGGTGAGCATGTCGTCCTTGGTGAAGACGGACTCGAGGTCTCCGTGGTTGTCGCTCCAAGCGTTCCAGCGCTCCAGCAGCCAGGCGAGCAGTCCGGCGGGCGAGTCGCTCAGCCCGTGGGCCAACGTTGCGCCGTCGAGCATGTGCACGGCGAGGTGGCTCGCCGAGCGGCGGTCCCGCTCGATGATGCGGGCGCGGACCTCGGCGGGCTGATCGTCGGTGAGGGGCGCCTTCTGGGCCAAGTCCCAGGCGCGCGGGCCGCTGAAGAAGTCGAGCGGCAGCCCGGAGGCGATGTGGATCCCGTACAGCTCCTCGGCGTACTTGTGGCCGAGTTGACTCGAGACGAGCCCGCCGATGTCGCAGCCCCCGGCGGCGTACTTCTCGTATCCGAGAGTCTCGGTCATCAGGGTGTGCCAGAGGTCGGCGACCTTCCAGAAGTTGACATCCGGAAAGCCGGTGAGCGGGCCGGGGAAGCCGAAGCCGGGCAGGGACGGCACGATGACGTCGAAGGCGTCGGCGGGGTCGCCGCCGAACGCGGCCGGGTCGGCGAGCGGGTCGATCACCTTCGACCAGTGCCAGAACGTCCACGGCCAGCCGTGGGTGAGGATCAACCCGATCGGACGCGGCCCTCGGCCCGGTTTGCGCATGAAGTGCACCGGGACGCCGTCGACTTCCACCTGGTAATGCTCGTAGGCGTTGATCGCCGCCTCGGCGCAGCGCCAGTCGAAGCCGTCGTGCCAGTAGGCGACCAGCTCGCGCAGATAGCCGTCCGGAACGCCGTAGAACCAGTCCTCGTTCCCCTCGTCCAGCGGCGGGCGGGTCAGTGCGAGACGGGCGCGCAGGTCGTCGAGCACCTCGTCGGGCACCTGGATCGGCGCAGGCTCCAGGGAAAGTCGGGTCACTTCTTTCTCCTCGCGTGTGGTCGGGGCTGCGAACCGCTCGACGGCTCGGTCGCTGCGTCGTGGGCGATGGCGACCAGCCGCGACAGCACCTCTTGGGCGTCCGCGAGCACGGCCTGATCGCGATCGTCCAGTCGGTCGGTCAGCCGCGCCAGCTTCGCCACCCGCTCGGCATGCCGGGACCGGACGACCGTCTCGCCTGCCGCGGTCAGCGCGAGCAGCGCCGCACGACCGTCGCTTGGATCAGGCCGCCGCGACAGCAAGCCGGCCTTCTCCAGCTTCGAGACCAGGCTGGTCAGGGCCGGCTGCTTGATCTGCTCAGTCGCCAACAGGTCGGTCAGCCGCATCGGCCCTCCACGCGAGAGGCTGTGGAGCACCGACAGCGTCGAGAAGCTCAACCGCTGCACCGTCGGAAGCCGGATGAAGACCGTGTTGAAGTCCTCGATCGTCGTTGCCAGGCGATCGA
>CAZQET010000327.1:0-10775 GCA_964591825.1 uncultured Conexibacteraceae bacterium | reverse complement strand
CAGCACCGCCTCGATCTTCGCGCCGGGCAGCAGGCCTTCGAGCTCGCGCATCGAGGGCATCTTCTCTTCCTCGGCCCGCATCGCCGCGGGGAAGTACTCAGAGAGGGTCCAGATCTCGGCGTTCTTCGCGGCGTCGATCGTCAGCAGCACGATCCGGCTGCGGGCGACCCGGCGCATCTCCGCCAGTCCACCGGAGAGGTCCCTCCAGTGGTGAATCGTGAACACGGCCATCGCCGCGTCGACGCTCTTGTCGGCCAGCGGCAGCGCCTCGGCCACGCCCTGCAGGACCGGTGCCGCGCCGGCGGGGCGCTGGGCGATCATCACCGATGAGGGCTCGACCGCGATCACCTCGCGGTCGAGCGGCTCATACGAGCCGCTGCCGGCGCCGACATTGACGATGCTGCGAGCCTCACCAAGGGCCGCCCAGACGCGCGCCTCGACCCGTGGGTCGGCGCGACGGAACTCGCTGTAGGTGAGTCCGACTGTGTCGTAGGCGGGAGTGCTCACCGACGCGGCGTCGCCTTCTTCGGCCGCTTGGGCGCGGCGGCGTGCTCGCGCAGCATCGTCACCAACAGCTCGACGAAGTCGCCGTAGAGGCCGTCGCGTACCGCCTCGGGGCTGACCAGGGCTTCGAACGCGAGGCCGATACCGAGCGCGCGCAGGACCATCGCCAGATCGGCGGGGGGGAGGGAGGCCTCGACCCCTTCCTCGGCCTGGACGTGGTCGATGTAGGCGGCGATCGCCTCGCGCAGGGCGGCCGAGCGGGTGCCGAAACGCTCCGCCATGCCTGGCTCGCGGCCGGCGCGGCCGAGGAACTCGAGATGGAGCAGGAAGGACTCGCGGTCGGCGGCGAAGCGCTCCATCCACTGGTCGGCGAGGGCGCGGGCTCGCGTCTCCAGCGGCGCGTCGTCGGGCAGCCCGGCCTGGGTCTTGGCCAGCTCGCGCGCCCGTGTCGCCATGTATTCCTCGAAGACGGCGAAGAAGAGGTCCTCCTTGCCGGCGAAGTTCGAATAGACGGCGCCGTGCGAGTAACCGGCCCGCTCGGCGATCTCTTCGACCGAGGCGCGGTCGTAGCCGCGCTCGCCGAAGACCTCGGCGGCGGTGGCGAGCAGCTCGGCCCGGGTGCGGGCCTGCTTCTCGGCCCGGGTCTCTCGCTTCGGAATCGTTGCCATTAGATTGTAATCATAATTCGAATGGTAATAATAATCCAGGATATGACGGACCGGAACGGCGTTCCCGCCTTCTTCCTCGCCCTGAGCACCCAGCGCCGTCTGCTCGCGCTTGCCGCAATCACGCTCGCTTCCGGCGCCGCGATGCTGCCGGCGATGAGAACAATGGCCGACCACGGCCACTCGGTGATCGCTTTTGAGAACGCGGGTTCGGTCGAGCGCAGCGCCGAGATCGTCGCCGACTGGGGCGAGGCGGGGAAGCGGGCGGCCTGGTGGCAGCTGGCCTTCGACACGCCCTTTCTGATCGGCTACGGGCTCTTCGCGGCCGGCGCCTGCGCCGCGGTCGCCCGCCGCGCCCAGGCGGCTGGCAAGCGGCGCCTCTGGCGGGCAGCGACGGTGGTTGTCTGGTTCGGACCGGTGGCGGCGCTCGCCGACTTCGCCCAGAACGTCTCCCTGGCGCTGATCCTTTCCGGGCATATCGCGCAGCCATGGCCGCGCATCTCGGCCCTGGCGGCGCCGGTGACGATGCTCCTGGAGGACTCGGCGCTGCTGTTCGCTCTGGCCGGCTGGCTCGCCACCGGCGGCCTGCGCAGCCTCAGGCCTCGAGCATCAGGGTGACCGGACCGTCGTTGACCAGTGCAACGCCCATGCAGGCGCCGAAGACGCCCTTTGCGGCGCCGAGACGCTCGCAGAAGCGGTCGTAGAGGGGCTCTGCCTCGGAGCCTGGAGCGGCCTCGACGTAGCTGGGGCGGTTGCCCTTACGGGCGTCGCCGTAGAGGGTGAACTGGCTGACGCAGAGCACCTCGCGTTCGTCGAGCGGCTCGTTCATGTGGCCCTCGGCGTCGTCGAAGATGCGCAGCGCGCGGACCTTGTCGGCGAGCCGGTCCACCTGCTCGGGACCGTCGCCGCGGCGCACGCCGAGCAGCACGACCATCCCCGGTCCGATCTGGGCCACGCGCTCGCCCTCGACGTCGACCGCCGCCTGGCTGACCCGTTGGACCAATGCCCTCACGCGAAGCTCCTCGTCACCTTCGCCCAAGTTACCGACGGCGAGGGAGCAAAGGAACGGAGTCAAAATTAAAATGAGTCTCATTTTGATTTAATCGCGAGCGTGCTCGAGCCCTTTGAACTGCCCTTCGTCCAGCGCGGCCTGCTCGAGATCCTGATCCTCTCGGTGCCCGCCGGCCTGCTCGGCACCTGGATAGTGCTCCGCGGCCTCGCCTTCTTCTCGCACGCGGTCGGCACCGCCGCCTTTCCCGGGTTGGTGCTCGCCGACGGCCTCGGCTTCGCCGCCCCGCTCGGCGCTTTCGGTGCGGCGATCGCCTTCACCCTGGGCGCCTCGCTGCTCTCGGGCCGAGACGAGGAGGGGCGCGACAGCGCTGTGGCGATCGTCCTCGTCGGCTGTCTCGCCGGAGGCGTGATCCTCGCCAGCGATGTCTTCAGCTCCGGCTCGAACGTCGAGGCCCTGCTCTTCGGCAGCCTGCTCCTGGTCGACGGCGGCGATCTCGCGCTTGCCGTGGCCGCGGCCGCGGCCACGCTTGCCGCCTCACTGCTGCTCGGCCGGCGCTGGCTGGCAGCGGGCTTCGACCCCGGAGCCGCGGCATCGCTGCGCAGCGGCGGCCGCGTTCACGACCTGGTCCTGCTCGGTCTGGTCGCGCTTTCCATCGTCGCAGCGCTGTCGACGATCGGGGCCCTGCTGGTCACCGCGCTCTTCGTCGTGCCGGCGCTTACCGCGCGGTTGTTCGCCGAGCGGATGCGCAGCTGGCAGCTCGCCAGCGTTGCCCTGGTCGCGGTCGAGGGCGCTGCCGGGCTTTGGCTCTCGGTCAAGACCGACGCCCCCCCCGGAGCGACCATCGCCGTGGTCGCCGGGCTCGTCTTCGCCGTGGCGGCGGCCGTCAGGGCGCTTGTCCGGACCGGAGTGGGGCGCGGCGTCGCGCTTGCCGGAGCGGGCGCTCTGCTGCTCGCCGGCGTCGCTGCGGGGTGCGGCAGCGACGGCGGGGCCAGCGGTGGCCAGCTGCCCGTCGTGGCGACGACGACCCAGATCGGCGACTTCGTTCGTGAGGTCGGCGGCAACGCGGTCTCCGTCGACCAAGTGCTGCAGCCGAACACCGATCCGCACGAGTACGAGCCGCGGCCGAGCGACATCGTCGCCGCGGCCGACGCCAGGCTCGTCTTCGCCAACGGTGACGGCCTCGACGAATGGATCGGGCGGGTGGTCTCCGACAGCGGCAGCGGCGCCGAGGTGGTCGACCTTGGTGCGGTCGTGCCCGAGCATCTGCCGGGCGAGTCGAGCGGCGCCGCCGGGAGCGCCCGATATGACCCGCACTGGTGGCACGACCCGCGCAACGCGGAGGCCGCCGTGCGCAAGGTCGAGCGGAGCCTGGCCGCGGCAGAGCCGGCCAACCGGCGCCTCTTCGAGAGTAATGCCCATGCCTACCTTGCCAAGCTGAGACGGCTCGATGCCGGCATTGCCCGCTGCATGCGCGCCGTTCCGGCTGCACGGCGCAAGCTCGTCACCGACCACGATGCCTTCGGCTATTTCGCCAAGCGCTACGGGATCGAAGTGGTCGGCGCGGTGATCCCCTCGCAGACGACGCAGGCCCAGCCTTCGGCCAAGGACCTGAGCGCGCTCGCCGAGCTGATCGAACGTGAGCACGTCGAGGCGATCTTCCCCGAGAGCTCGCTCAGCCCCAAGGTGGCGGAAGCGATCGCCGCCCAGACCGGCGTCAGCGCCGCCTACGACCTCTACGGGGACACGCTCGGCCCAGCGGATTCGGCGGGGGGCACGTACCTGAGCATGGAGGCCGCCAACGCCGACGCGATGGTGCGCGGCTTCACCGGAGGGAGGCGCGGGTGCCGGCCGCTGCGCTGATCGAGGCCGAGGGGCTGGCGGCCGGCTACGGTGGCGCCCCGGCGATCTCCGGGGTCGAGTTCGAGCTGCGTGCAGGGCAGACGCTGGCGCTGCTCGGGCCCAACGGCGGCGGCAAGACGACTCTGCTGCGGACCGTGCTCGGCGAGTTGCGCCCGCTCGGCGGGGCGCTGCGCGTAGGCGCAGCCTGCGGCACCGTCCCGCAGACCGATCGGTCTCGCCTCGACTATCCAGTCTCGGCGCTCGACGTGGCGGCGATGGGGGCGCTCTCGCGTTTGCCGTGGTGGCGGCGAGCGGGGCGCATGGAGCGGGAGGAGGCGGCGGCGGCGCTGACCCGCGTCGGGCTCGGTGAGCTCGTCGACCAGACCTTCGGTCGCCTATCGGGTGGTCAGCGCCAGCGCGTACTCATCGCCCGGGCCCTGGTCCAGGAGGCGCGCATCCTGCTCCTCGACGAGCCCTTCTCAGGGCTCGACCGGCCGAGCGCCGAGGGGCTGGAGGAGCTGATCGCCGAGCTGGCGGAGGAGGGACGGGCGCTGTTGGTGGCCACCCACGACCTCGCCCAGGCTCGCGCCTGCGATCGCGTCCTCTGCATCAATGGACGCCAGATCGCCTGGGGGCGCCCGGCAGACGTGCTCGATGACGTCGGCGTGCTGGAAGCGACGTACGGCGGCGCCATCGTCGAGATCCCCGGCGGCAGCGGTCGCGCGATCCTGCCACCCCACCACCATCACGACCATCACCACTGACGTGCTGGCGCCGCTCCAAGAGCCCTTCATGCAGCGTGCCCTCGCCGAGGTCGTCCTGCTCGGCATCGCCGGCGGCGCGCTCGGCTGCTGGGTCGTCTTCTACGGCTTCTCCTACGCCTCCGAGTCGCTCGCCCACTCGCTCTTTCCGGGTCTCGTGCTTGCCGCGATCGCCGGTCTGCCGCTGCTACTTGGGGCGACCCCGGCGGTGCTGCTGGCGGCGCTGGCGATCGCGCTCGCCGCCCGGGTAAACGGCGTCAGCCGCGAGGCGGCGGTGGCGGTGGTGGTGACGACGATGTTCGGGCTCGGCGTGCTGCTGGCGCTCTCGCCCGAATCGCCGCCCGGCGTGCAGACGCTGCTCTTCGGCGACGTCTTCGGCGTCACCAACGCCGACCTGGCGGCGGCGGCCGGCCTCGCCCTGCTCGTCGCCCTCGTCCTCGCCCTCCTGCACGGGCGGCTGCTCGCCGCCGGCTTCGACCGCGGCGCGGCCCGCGCGCTCGGCGTCTCGCCGACGCTCGCCGAAGCGGTGCTGCTCCTCCTGCTCGGCGCGGGCACGGTCGTCGCTGTGCAGGGTCTCGGAAACCTGCTCGTCGTCGCCGTCTTCGTCGGCCCGGCGGCGGCCGCCCGACGGCTCAGCGAGCGGATGCTGCCGATGATGCTGCTCGCCGCCGGCCTTGCAGTCGCAGCGGGGGTCGCCGGCCTCTATCTCTCCTACTACGCGGGTACCGCCGGCGGTGCCTCGGTGACGCTGGCGATCGTCGCCATCTACGCAGTCTCCCTTCCGCTCGGCCGTCTGCGCGCCGCGCGCCGTCCGGCCCCACGCAACCCCGCGGCTACGATCGCCTGAGATGCCCGCGAAAGCCGACGACAAGATCGACGCGGCTTGGGCCGAGCACGCGCTCGCCGCTCTGCAGGAGGCCGGTTACCGGCGCGGCGGCGCCCGCACCGCCGTGGTCGAGGCCTTGGCCGGCCACGAGTGCGCGGTCACCGCCCTCGACCTCGACGAGGAGCTGCGCCGGCGCAAGCCGGCGGTGGCCAGGGCGAGCGTCTACCGGGCGCTCGAGCAGCTCGAGCGGCTGGGGTTGGTGCAGCGGATCGAGGTGACGCGGGGCACCGCGGGATATGAGCGGGTCGAGCCCGGCGGCCACCACCATCACCACGCGATCTGCCGTCGCTGCGGCCGCATGGTCCCTTTCGAGGACGCCTCGCTGGAGCGGGCGATCGCCCGTCTCTCCGAGGAGCTCAGCTTCGACGTAACCGAGCACGACGTCGTCCTGCGAGGCAGCTGCAGTCGCTGCAGTCGCTGACGAGCTTGCACGCCGGGCATCGCGCGACGAGAATGCCCGCCCGTGGGCGACTTGGTGGAGATCTTCCTGCTCTCGCTGCTGGCGATGTTCAACCCGACGCTGCTGGCGGCGGTGACGCTGATGCTGCTCCTGCCCAACCCGAGGCGGCTGATGCTCGGCTATCTGCTGGGCGCCTACACGGCCAGCATCAGCCTCGGCCTGGTGATCGTCTTCGCCCTCAACGACTCAGACTTCGCCGACACCAGCAAGCGAACGCTGAGCCCGCTCGAGGACGTCGTCGTCGGTCTGCTCCTGCTGCTCGTCGCCGCCGTGCTCGCCACCGATCGCGACCGGTCGCTGCGCGAGCGCCGTGCCCGTCGCAAGGAGGCGAAGCGGGAGCGTAACGGTGGCGAGGAAAGGGAAGCGCTGCCGATGCGGCTGCTCGGCCGCGGCTCTCCGCGCGTCTCCTTCGTCGTCGGCCTCCTGCTCAGCTTTCCCGGCGTCTCCTATCTCACTGGCCTCAGCCACATCCACAAGCTCGACGCCCCGGGTCTCCCCACGGTGCTGCTGGTGCTCGCCTTCTGCCTGGTCCAGCAGCTCTTTCTTGAGGTGCCTCTGGCCGGCTACTTCATCGCTCCCGAGCGGACCGGCGAAGCGGTCGAAGGCTTCCGCGGCTGGCTCTCCCGCAACGGCCGCCAGGCCGGGATAATCGTCGCCACCGTGCTTGGAGCGCTCGTCCTGATTCGCGGAATCGCCGGCCTGGTGAGCTGAGCATGGGTAAGTGGGGAGTCCTCGTCGTGTTGGCGGCGGCGCAGTTCCTGATGGTCCTCGACCAGGCGGTGATGAACGTCGCGATCTCGACCCTGGTCGACGAATTCGACACGACGGTGACAACGATCCAGGCGGTGATCGCGCTCTACGCGCTGGTCATGGCTGGGCTGATGCTGACCGGGGGCAAGCTCGGCGACCTGCTCGGGCGGCGGCGCGCCTTCACCATCGGCCTCGTCGTCTATGGCATCGGCTCCGCTCTCACCGCGGCCTCCTGGAACGTTCCATCGTTGCTGCTCGGCTGGTCGATCCTGGAGGGGATCGGGGCGGCTCTCGTCCTCCCGGCCCTGGTCGCGCTCGTCGCCGGCAACTACCGCAACAGCGAGCGGGCGATCGCCTACGGCGTGCTCGGCGGCGTCGCCGGCGCCGGCATTGCGGTCGGCCCCATCCTCGGTGGCTGGGCGACGACCGAGCTCAGCTGGCGCGTGGTCTTCGTCGGCGAGGTCGTGGTCGCTCTCGGCATCCTCGCCGGTACGCGGCTGATGCGCGAGCCCGAGCGGGAGGGACCGCCCCCGGCACTCGACTGGATCGGAGGCGCGCTCTCGGCGGCCGGCCTGGCCCTGGTCGTCTTCGGCGTCCTCCAGGCGAGCAACTGGGGTTGGCTGGCTCCGCGTAGCTCTCCGATCGAGCCCTTCGGCTTTTCGCTGACCCCCTTCGTGGTCGGCGCCGGTGCCCTGGTGCTCGCTGCCTTCGTTGCTTGGGAGCGACGCCGCGAGCGCCGCAAGGAGGAACCCCTGGTCCATCTTGCCCTGCTACGGGTCCCTCAGCTGCGCGGCGGGGTCTCGATGTTCCTGGCCCAGAATCTCGTCCTGATGGGGGTCTTCTTCACTATCCCGCTCTTCCTGCAGGTGGTGCAGGGGTTGGACGCGCTGGAAACCGGCGTACGCATGCTGCCGGCCTCGGCCGGTCTCTTCTTCACGGCGATCGCCGGCTCGGCGCTCTCCAGACGCTTCGCGCCGAAGCCGCTGGTGCGAGTCGGCCTCGCCGTCGTGCTCGTCTCGATCCTGATGCTGCTCTCGACGATCGAACCCCAGCTCGACAACGCTCCGTTCCTCGCCGCGATGGGAGTCCTGGGAGTCGGCATGGGCATGATCGTCTCTCAACTCGGCAACGTCGTGCAGTCGGCGGTTGGCGAGCCCGAGCGCGGCGAGGCGGGCGGCCTGCAGTACACCGCGCAACAGCTTGGCTCCTCGCTGGGCACAGCGCTACTTGGTGCGATCGTGATCACCGGACTCTTCGCCGCCTTCACCGCCAACGTCGCCTCCGACGCCCGCGTCTCCGCCGACGTCAGCAAGCAGCTCGAGCTGCGACTCAGCGCCGGCGGCAGCTTCGTCTCCGCCGAAGAGGTCCGCGGCAGCGCCGAACGGGCGGGGGTCGACCGAGCGACGACCCAGGCCCTGGTCGAGAACTACGAAGACGCCCAGCTCGAAGCACTGAAGACGGCTTTCCTCTTCGCCGCTTTCCTCACCGTCGCCGCTTTCTGGACCACACGGCGCCTACCCGGGCGGCGCTTCGACGAGCTCGAAGCTGGGTCGGGACCCAGCTCGACCGCTCTCGATCCGGTGGCGGCCTGACGATGATCGAGCGCGAGCGCCGCGACCACTCGCCGGCCGAACGGGCCGCGGCCGGCAGGGATGCCCGCGAGCGGGCACCGCGCTCGAGCCACGCCGAATGGAGTCCCGCCGGCGATCGCGAGGACCCGGTCTCCCTGCTGGAGCATCAGGCTGTCTCCCGGGTTGCCGAGCTGGAGCCGTTGCGTTACGCGCGCATGCTCGCCTCGCCCTTCGCCTTCTACCGCGGCGCCGCGGCGATCATGGCCGCCGACCTGGCCAGTACGCCCCGCAGCGGCTTCGACGTGCAGCTCTGCGGTGACGCCCATCTCTCGAATTTCGGCGCCTACGCCTCACCCGACCGCGAGCTGGTCTTCGACGTCAACGACTTCGACGAGACGCTGCCGGGTCCCTGGGAGTGGGACGTGATGCGCCTGGCGGCGAGCTTCTCCGTCGCCTGCCGGGCGATCGGCCTCGACGGCGGCGCCCGGCGCAAGGTGGTGGCGGAGATGACGGCCGCGTACCGCGAGCGCATGCGCGACCTCGCCGCCCTCGGCAACCTCGAGGTCTGGTACACGAGCATCGGCGTCGAGACCGTGGCCGAGCGCTGGGGGGCGGCCGCCGGCAAGCAGGAGGTCAAGGCCTTCCGCCGCAACCTCGCCAAGACCCGGGCCAAGGACCGCATGCGAGCGCTCTCCAAGCTCACCCATGAGGTCGACGGCCGCCCGCGGATCGTCAGCGAACCGCCGCTGATCATTCCCTTTGATCAGCTCGCCGATTTGGACCCGGAGGAGATCGGCGCCCAGGTTCGCAGCGTGATCGCCGACTACCGCGAGACGCTCTCCGAGGACCGCCGCGTGCTGCTCGACAGCTACCGCTTCGCCGACGCCGCGCTCAAGGTGGTCGGCGTGGGCAGCGTTGGCACCCGCGCTTGGCTGGTTCTCATGCTCGGTCGCGACGAGGGCGACCCGCTCTTCCTGCAGATCAAGGAGGCCCAGTCCTCGGTGCTCGAGCCCTACGCCCGTCCCAGCGCCTACTCCCAGCAGGGCGAGCGCGTGGTGCGGGGCCAGCGGCTGATGCAGGCGACCAGCGACATCCTGCTGGGTTGGGTAAAAGCGCGCGGCATCGACGGCAAAAGGCGCGACTACTACGTGCGCCAGCTCTGGGACCAGAAGGGCTCGGCTCGGATCGAGAGCATGGACGCCTTCGCCTTCACCGCCTACGCCCAGCTCTGTGGGATGACCCTTGCCCACGGCCACGCCCGCAGCGGCGATCGCATCGCGATCGCCTCCTATCTCGGCAAGAGCGACGCCTTCGACCGGGCGATGGCGGCCTTTGCCGAGGCCTACGCAGACCAAAACGAGCGCGACTTCGAGGCGCTGCGCGCGGCCGCCGACGAGGGCCGAATCGAGGTCGCGGAGGACGTTCCCTGACCCACACCCACGGGTCGAGCGGCTCGACTATCCGTCGGGTGGTGCCGCTACCCGGCGCTCTACCTCCCCGATCGCAGCATCGAGCCGGGTCCAGCTGGGAAGCCGGCTGAGCGCTCGCCCCAGCTCTGAAGCCGCGACCCGCTGCCGTCGCCAACCCGCGTTGCAAGGCTGGTCGATGCCCCGGGGTACCAGGATCACGTCCCAGCCGCCCGGCCGCTGGTCGTCCTCGTCCCAGCCGGCGACGCGTCTGAGGATCCAGCTGACCCCAGGACCGGGATCGGGGACGCGCGGCGCGAGCTCGTCCACGCGTTCCGCCAGCTCGCTCAGCGTCACGACCGGGTCACCGCTCCGCTCGGCAGCGATCAGGAGCGAGGAGAGGGCGCCCGAGAGGCGCCGCGAGGCATGCCACGCGCGCTCGTCCTCGAGCGGCTCGTCGTGGGTCTTGGGCAGGCAGAGGATGCGGGGCAACTCGGCCGGCTGCAGCTTCCTGTCCTTGACGAGCGACGGCTCTCTCCTGCGCAGGTCCCGGCACATCTTCTGGAACTGCTCGTAGGTCGTCTCCCGTTTGCCGTCTTCCTCTTCGCCCGCCAGCCTTCCGTCTCGCAGCCAGGCGATGAACCACCATGAGGTCGTCAGGACCTGCACGGTTGCCTTGGCGAAGCTTCCGAGGACGATCTCGGGATCGAGCTGACCCAGGTTGTAGGCGGTTCCCATGTCCTCGAACAGGCCAAGGACCTTGTCGATGTCGTGGACGCAGGCGAGGTCGTCGCCGTGGAGGCGGGGCAGCACCTTGCGTCCCGCGTCGCCTCGGTTCGACCAAGCCTCGATCACCGCCACGCAGTCAGCGGCGTTGTCGACGGTCATCGTCGCGATCGTGCGACTGGCCGAGCTGGAGAA
>CAZQET010000326.1:0-3193 GCA_964591825.1 uncultured Conexibacteraceae bacterium | reverse complement strand
CCAGCGGCCCGGCCTGGAAGACGTACGTGCCGGCGTTGATCTCGCGAATTGCCAGCTGCTCGGGGGTCGCGTCACCGACAGCAGCCTTGGCCTCGACCACCCGCTCGACGCCGCCGTCGGCGTCGCGAACGACGCGGCCGTAGGAGCCGGGCTCCTCGAGCTCGATCGTCAGCATCGTCGCGGCAGCGCCCTCCCGCGCGTGAGCGTCGAGCAGATCGGCGATGTTCTCGACCGTGATCAGCGGGTGATCGCCGGAGAGCACCAGAACGGTCTCCGCCTCCTCGATCAACCCCAACGCCGCCCGCACCGCGCCGCCCGTTCCATCGGGCTGTGACTGAGCAACCGTCTCCACGTCCTCGGGCAGCCCCTCGGAGATATCGATTCCGGGCGAGACGATCGCCGCAACCCGCCCCGCGCCCGCTGTCCGCGCTGCCGCGATCGGCCAGGCCACCATCTCCCGCCCGCAGACGGGATGCAGCATCTTCGGCAGGCTGGAACGCATCCGCGTCCCTTGCCCGGCCGCCATAACCAGGACCAGGGGAGAGCTCACCGCTGAATCGTAATCGCGCTCAGGTTTGGCGGGCCAGATCCCGGCCGACGAGAGCCACCGAGGTCAGCGTCCAGCCCGCGAAGATGAGGTCGATGCCAACCAGCAGGCCGATCGCCCAGTCGGCGCTGCTGGGGAACTTGGCGAGCACGAGGATGCCGATCAGCAGGCCGGCGACGCCGCTGAGGCCGACGATGCCCGCGCCTTCTTCGCCGCGAGCCGCGAAGGCCACCGCGATCCGGGTCAGGCCCATGAAGAGGAAGTAGATGCCGAGCACCAGGGTCAGCGTGAGCGTGCCGTTGTGCGGTTCGACGATCAACCAGAGGCCGACGATCACCGTCAGCAGCGCCCAGAGCAGGCGCAGGATCACGCTGCCGATCGAGTGCGCCATGAAGGCGCCGGCGATCAGGAAGGCCCCGGCGATGACCAGGATCCAGCCGATGAAGATCGCCGTTCCAACCGAGGCGACCGCGGGAACCAGGATCGCGATGCAGCCGATGACGATCGCGATCACGCCGATCGCCATCAGCGCCTTCCAGCTGCGCCGCAGCCCCTCGCGAACCTCCGCGTCCATCTCGACTCTCCCCATCTCCACGAGACGACCCTAAGCCCCTCAGCGGACGCGATCAAGGCGAACTGCATCAACTTATCCACCCAGCAGATGGACAAGTTGATGCAGTTCGCGATTGAGACGGTGAGATGGCTTGGGGCGTTACGCTCGCGGGGACGGTCCGGGATGGTGTAATCGGTAGCACGCCAGGTTTTGGTCCTGGAAGCGGGGGTTCGAGCCCTCCTCCCGGAATGTCGCCCGCGCTACTCCTCCGAGGAGCGCGGCACCTGACCCGCCTCGCTGCCCGGCTCCATCGCCGGACCGCGCGGGGAGGCGATGCCGAGGACGCGCATGGTTTTGAGGCCGAGGCCGAGCTTCTCGCGGCCCTCGGTGGCGGAGACGTCGTGGCCGCAGAGCTCCCTCACGCGCTCGAGCCGGTAGCGGATCGTGTGGCGGTGGGTGAAGAGCTGCTTGGCGGTGGCGGCGACGTTGCCGTCGTTGTCCAGGTATGCCTCGACCGTGGCGACGAGCTCGGTCTCGTACTGCTCGTCGTAGGCGGCGAGCGGGGCGATCGTCTCGGCGTAGAAGCGCTCCAGCTCGCGCGGGTCCTCGCTCATCGCCGGCAGCAGCAGGCGGTAGGAGCCGGTGTCCTCGAAGGCGAGCAGCGGGCGGCCCTCGGCTTCGCCGACGTTGACGGCGAGGCGCGCCTCGTTGCCGGCCCGGTAGAGGTCGACCGGGTCGGCGGCGTGGCGGCTGCGACCGATCGTCAGGTGAAAGCCGGCGAGGCCGTCCTCGAGCTCGCGCGCGAGGACGGCTGCCGCGCGCTCGATCCGCTCCTCGTCGGCGGCCGGGACGATCACCGACACCTCCGCGACCTCCTCGCCTCCGGAGCTGGCCAGCGAGCCCGGCGCCAGCGAGCGCAGCGCCCGCTGGGCAAGGATCAGCACGCGCGCCCGCCACTCCCCCGTCTGCGCTGCACGCGGCGCAGCGTGGAGGATCAACACGCCCGCCCCGCGCTCCAGGTCCGCGCCCAGCTCCGCGCCGCGGGCGACGATGTCGCCGCGATCGGTGACCTGGCGCGCCAGCACCGCGGCCACGAACGCCCCCGCCACCTCCTCGCTCTCCCACTCCGGCGAGCGCGAGCGCTCCAGCTCGAGCGCCAGCAGCGTCGTCACCATGCGGGCGATCGCCGGGTCCGGCGCCGCCGTCGACCGGTAGCGCAGCTCGCCGACGGCGCTGTCGGCCACTCGCAGCTCGACCCGGGTCACGCCCTCGCCCGCGGCGAGCAGCTTCTTCTCCTGGTCGGGCGATGCTCCGGCCACGGCCAGCACGGCGCTGGAGCGGTCGATCAGGGCGACGCTGGCGTCAAGCACCTTCGCCGCAGCGCGGGCCACGGCGGGCAGCCCGGCGCCCGACTCGACCGCCTCGGAGAGCGCGTCGAGGGTCGCGCCCACGCCCGCTCCTGCAGGCGTTTCTTCCCTTTTAGAGGCGGCTGGCACGGGCCCATTATCCCCAGAGCGCGCCCAGTCGGAAGCGGCCGGCCTAGCCGTTGAAGAGATTGGCGAGGTCGTTGTAGTAGTAGACGATCGCCAGGCCCGCGACGACCCCGACGAGGATCAGGGCGGCGAGGACGAAGAGTGAGAGCACGCTGGCGGCGGCCTTCTCCCAGAGCCTGCCATAGGAGCTGAGCGCCGGCATCAGGATCAGGCCGACGAAGGTGATCAGCGTGATCAGACCGCCGCTGCCGAGCAGCAGGTACTCATTCTCGATCTTCTGCAGCGCCAGCGGCACGCAGCCCATTGTGGCGCAACGTGGAGATGACGAGGGCCACCGCGGCGCACAGCGAAAAGGCCGCGGCGCCGAGCGCCCAGCCGGCGCTGACGTCGCTGAGGTAGTGGACGCCGAGGTAGACGCGGGAGAGGCCGACCAGCGCGGTCAGAGCGATCCCGGTGGCGATCACGGCGGCGCCGCGCGCCATCCCGACCCGCAGGCGCAGCACGATCGTCACCGCCAGCCAGACGTAGAGGGTCGAGTAGGCGGCGTGGCCGCTGGGGAAGGCGGACCCATGGGTGGAGGTGAGCGGATCCGGCGGGCGC
>CAZQET010000325.1:0-1537 GCA_964591825.1 uncultured Conexibacteraceae bacterium | reverse complement strand
TCGCCGTGCGCGGCGCGAAGAAGCACACCCCGCACCTCGAGGGCCGCACCCGGCCGGTCGAGGCCACGACTGAAGGAGGGGAACCGTGACCCCCGCAGACACCGACAAGACCGGCGCGGCCGACCGCAGCATGGGCTTCGGCCTGAGGGCGCTCAACCGCCTCGCCGCCTCCGACCTGCTCGACAGGATCCGCATCCGCAGGCCGGTCGAGCGGATCGTCTTCAGGACGACCAAGAACGGCTTCCGCACAGCCACCGCCGCGGGGCGCACCTTCAAGGCAGTGCAGCGGCTCGGCAAGCCCGCACGGCAGGCCAGGGCGAGGTCGCAGGGCCTGTTCGACCTGACCCCCGACGACGAGCAGCAGATGTTCCAGGAGGCCGGGCGCTCATTCGCCGAGCAGAAGATCCGGCCCGCCGCGCTCGAGGCCGACGCCGCCTGCGCGACACCGCCGGAGCTGCTCACGCAGGCGGCGGAGCTCGGGGTCAACATGCTGGGCATTCCCGAGGAGCTCGGCGGCGTCATGCAGGAGCAGGCGGCGGTGACGAGCGTCCTGATCGGCGAGGCCCTCGCCCACGGAGACCTCGGCATCGCCTACGCCGCGCTCGCCCCCGGTGCCGTCGCCAGCGCGATCGGCCACTGGGGCAGCGCCGAGCAGGAGGCGGCCTACCTGCCCGCCTTCACCGGCGAGGACGTGCCTGCCGCGGCGCTGGCGATCCTCGAGCCGCGGCCGCTGTTCGACCCGAGGAAGCCGGCGACGACGGCGCGGCGCGACGGAGAGGACTGGGTTCTCGACGGGGCGAAGTCCCTTCTCGCCCGCGCCTCGGAGTGCGAGCTGTTCGTGGTCGCCGCCGAAGCCGAGGAGCGTGGCCCGACCCTGTTCGTGATCGAGTCGGGGACCAGGGGCCTCGCGGTCGAGCCCGAGCCGGCGATGGGCCTGCGCCCGGCGGCGACCGGGCGCCTGCGCCTGGATCAGGTGCGCCTGCCCGGCGGCGCAGTTCTCGGCGAGGGGCGGCCGGAGGACTATCTGGAGTGCGTCAACCGCGCCCGCATCGCCTGGTGCGGGCTGGCGGTGGGCGCCGCCCAGGCGGTCCTCGACTACGTGATTCCCTACGTCAACGAGCGCAACGCCTTCGGCGAGCCGATCTCCAACCGCCAGGGCGTCGCCTTCGCGGTCTCCGACATCGGCATCGAGTCCGAAGGGATGCGGCTGGCGACCTACCGGGCCGCGAGTCGCGCCGATCGCGGCGAGGACTTCTCACGCGAGGCGGCGATCGCCCGCAGCCTCTGTGCGGCGAAGGGCATGAGGATCGGCTCCGAAGGGGTGCAGCTGCTCGGCGGCCACGGCTTCGTCAAGGAGCACCCTGTGGAGCGCTGGTACCGCGATCTCCGCGCGACGGGCGTGATGGAGGGCGCCCTGCTCGTCTAGCCGGCGCCCACCGCCGGGAGCGAATTCCACGAGCGAAAGCAGACACGTGATCAACCTCGAGACACCGAAGAAGTTCAAGCCCCTCGCCGGCCAGGCCCATCAGGTCGCGAC
>CAZQET010000324.1:0-5060 GCA_964591825.1 uncultured Conexibacteraceae bacterium | reverse complement strand
GGCGTCGCGCTGGCCATGTACAACCTCGACGAGTCCATCCGCGACTTCGCGCGCGCCTCGCTGCGATACGGCCTCGAACGAGGCTATCCGGTCTACATGTCCACGAAGAACACGATCCTCAAGCGCTACGACGGACGCTTCAAGGACATCTTCCAGGAGGTCTACGAGCAGGAGTTCGAGTCGGACTTCGAGGCTGCCGGCCTCACCTACGAACACCGCCTGATCGACGACATGGTGGCGGCGGCATTGAAGTGGGAGGGCGGTTACGTCTGGGCCTGCAAGAACTACGACGGCGACGTGCAATCCGACACGGTCGCCCAGGGGTTCGGCTCGCTGGGCCTGATGACCAGCGTGCTGATGAGCCCCGATGGGAAGACGGTCGAGGCGGAGGCGGCGCACGGTACGGTCACGCGCCACTATCGCCAACACCAGCAGGGGAAACCGACCTCGACCAACCCGATCGCCTCGATCTTTGCCTGGACCCGCGGCCTCGCCGCTCGCGGTCGCCTCGACGACACGCCCGAGGTGAGCCGCTTCGCCGAGACCCTCGAGCGGGTCTGCGTTGAGACGGTGGAAGCGGGGAAGATGACCAAAGACCTGGCGCTCCTGGTCGGTCCCGACCAGGAGTACCAGACCACCCAGGAGTTCCTCGCCTCGATAGACGAGGGACTCCGAAAGGAGATGTTGTGAGCACGCCTGTGAAAGTCACCGTGACCGGCGCCGCCGGCCAGATCGGCTACGCGCTCCTCTTTCGCATCGCCAGCGGCCAGATGCTTGGCCCCGACACGCCGGTCGAGCTCAGCCTGCTCGAGATCCCCGATGCGGTGAAGGCCGCCGAGGGCACGGCGATGGAGCTCGACGATTGCGCCTTCCCACTGCTGCGCAAGATCGACATCTTCGACGACCCGAGGGCCGCCTTCGACGGCTGCAACGTTGGCCTGCTCGTCGGCGCTCGGCCGCGCGGCCCGGGCATGGAGCGCTCGGACCTGCTCGAGGCCAACGGCGGCATCTTCAAGCCGCAGGGGGAAGCGATCGCCGCCGGCGCGGCGGACGACGTTCGGATCCTCGTCGTCGGCAACCCGGCGAACACCAACTGCCTGATCGCGATGTCGAACGCCGACGGCGTTCCCCGCGAGCGCTTCACCGCGATGATGCGGCTCGACCACAACCGGGCGATTGCGCAGACTGCCAACAAGCTCGAGGTCGAGATTCCGGCGGTCACCAATATGACGGTCTGGGGCAACCATTCCACCACGCAGTACCCGGACCTGGTCAACGCGAAGGTGAACGGTGCAAGCGCCTGGGACGCGGTCGACGACGAGGCCTGGATCGGGGATGAGTTCATTCCCCGCGTGGCCAAGCGCGGCGCCGCGATCATCGAGGCGCGGGGCGCCTCCAGCGCTGCCTCCGCCGCCAACGCCGCGATCGACCATGTTCGCGATTGGGTGCTCGGCACACCGGAGGGCGACTGGGTCTCGATGGGCGTTCCGGCCGACGGCTCCTACGGCGTCGAGGAGGGGATCGTCGCGGGATTCCCATGCACCTGCGCGAACGGCGAGTGGTCGATCGTCGAGGGCCTCGAGGTGCCGGAGTTCTCGCGCGGGCGGATCGACGCCAGCGCCGCCGAGCTGCGCGAGGAGCGCGACGCGGTGAGCGCGCTCGGCCTCGTCTGAGGCCGCCGCTTCCGAACTTGCAACGAAAAAGCCGGCCCCGCGGGGCCGGCTTTTTTCAAAGGCGTGGCGTTTGCCGTGGTCAGGCGGGGTGGTACTCGCGCCCCTTCTTGCTGACGCGGCCCTCTTTCTCCAGTTCGCCGAGTACCCGGTAGAGGTAGTTCGGTTTGATCTTCATCTGCTTGGCGATCTCCGAGGCGGAGATGCCAGGGTTCTGCTCCACTAGCTTGACCGCCTGCTCCGCGCGAGTGCCGCCGCGGCGACGACGACGGCGTTTGGGTGTTGCCGCGCCTGTCGCGGTCGCGGCTTTGGGCGGCCGGCCGGGACCGCGGCCGCTTCCGCGCGGGCGACCCGGGCCACGGCGTACGACGGTTCCACCGAGCTCGGTGAGAGCACGCTCGAGGCGCTTGCGCTCCTCGTCCAGCTCGGCGAGCCTTTTCTTGACGAGATCGAGCGCCTCGTCGAGTACGTTGCTGGTGCTAGGCATTTCCTTCCTTTCATCCCGTGAGCCTCGTGCATCGCGGGTCGTCAGCTGCTCAGGAGTGTGACAGAGTGACAGTGACAGTGACTATTCGTATAGTCAAATCGAGGCGAGTCACTCTGGCCATTTGGATGAAATACCCCGTATGGTGATTTCTCAAGCCATTCGCTGGGCCTGACGTTCAGGCGAGATTCGAACCACGTTCCAGGCCAGGCCAAGGTGCTCCATCGCACCAATTATCAAAGCGGACGGGTCCACCTCCCAGCGTCGGAGCCCGTGGACCGCGGAGCGCGGGAAGGCGTGATGGTTGTGGTGCCATGACTCACCCAGTGACGGAAGTGCGAGCCAGAAGACATTGGTCGAGCGGTCGTCGGTCGCGAAGCGGCGCGCGCCAAAGTAGTGGCACACGGAGTTGACGCTCCACGTCACATGGTGCACGAAGAAGATCCGCACCAAACCACCCAAGAGAAAGCCGGTGAGGGCGCCGGCGAGGGTGCCGCTGACGAGGTATCCGGCAAGGGCGGGGAGTGCCAGTGACAGCAGGATCAGCGGCACGAACTGCCGTGCGATCAGCCGCATGCCGCGGTCCTCGGTCAGCTCGGCGGCGTAGCGCTTCCAATCCGCGCGGCCCTGGGTCGACGTCAGCCAGCCGGCGTGAGCGTGCCAGAGGCCGGCGGCGACGCCCCGCAACCCGTCGCTGCCGCCGAGGTGCGGACTGTGCGGGTCGCCCTCGCTGTCGGTGTGGGCATGGTGCTTGCGGTGATCGGCGACCCAGGCGATCACCGGTCCCTGCACCGCCATCGAGCCGAGCACGGCGAAGGCGTATTCGAGCGGCTTGGAGGTCTGAAAGGAACGGTGGGTGAGCAGACGGTGAAAGCCGACCGTGATGCCGACCGCGGTCATCAGGTACATGACCGCGGCGATCGCCAGATCGACTCCGCTCACCGCCCGATCCCAAAGTAGGACGATCGCGGCGAGGGTGGCGAGGAAGGGGACGACGACGGCGCCCAGATTGGCGCCCTTCTCCAGCTTGGTCATCTCGTGCATAGGCCGGCAAGTTAGCGCTATCAAGTCATAAGAATCTGTGCAAATGTCAATTTATTGCGATAGTTTTTGTCATTCAAATGACAAAAACTCTCCAGCAAGAGCCCTGGCGCAGCCTGCCGATGTCGGTTGCCGACCTGATCGAGCCGGAGCTGGAGGCGGTGACCGAGGAGATACTCGAGGCGATTGCCCAGGAAGTGCCGGAGTACGCACGGCCCCTGGAGGGACGCTTCGGTCGCGGCATCCGCAGCGGCGTCGGCGAGGCGTTGAGTCAGTTCGTCGCCCTGATCCGAGATCCAGACGCCGGACGCGAGCTGGGGCGAGAGGTCTACGTCGGCCTCGGGCGCGGTGAGCTGCGTCAGGGACGAACCCTCGACTCGTTGCAGGCGGCCTACCGGGTGGGTGCGCGGGTGGCCTGGCGCCGCCTCGCTCTCGTGGCTCGTACCGCAGAGCTCGACTCCGGACTGCTCAGTCTGCTTGCCGAGGCGATCTTTGCCTATATCGACGAGCTCTCAGCCGATTCGGTTGAGGGCTACGCAGCGGCCCGAACGGAGAGCGAGGAAGTACGCAGTCGTCGCCGCTACGAGTTGGTTGAGCTGCTGATGCGCGAGCCGGCGGTGAAGCGGGACGACGTCAACGCGGCCGCACGGGCCGCCGGCTGGAAGCCCGCGCGCCGGCTCGCGACCCTGGCATGCATCGAGGACGATGCCAAGGCGATCGCGCGCCGGTTGCCCGCGGAGTCACTCGTCACCAGCTTCGAGGAGCTCGGCTGCATCCTGGTTCCCGATCCGGCCGGCCCCGGACGGGCAGAGGAGATCGAGCGGGCGGTAGGAGCGCGGGACGCCGCCCTGGGCCCCAGCTGCGAGCCGCAGGAGACGCGGCGGTCGTGGCGCCTTGCCCGCGCCGCTCTAGCCGCCCTGGCCGCGGGAGCTCTTGCCGTCGATGGGCTACTCCGGGCCGAGGACCACCTGGGTGAGTTGCTGGTCTTCGAGGGTCGCGAGCTGTGCGATCGCATTGCCGCCCGCCGGCTCGAGCCGCTCGCCCCCCTCACCCCAACCGCTCGCCGGCGGAGGGAGGAGACGGCGCTCGCCTTCCTGCGCTGCCGCGGCAACTCGGTGGCGATGGCAGCTGAGCTGCACGTACACCCGCAGACCGCCCGCTATCGCGTCGCCCGCCTGCGCGAGCTGCTGGACGACGCCTTGGACGACCCCGATGCCCGCTTCGAGCTGGAGCTGGCACTGCGCTCGCTCGGTCAATAGCGCAGCGCATCCGACTTTGACCACGCTGGAGTGGGGTCAAAGTCGGATGCGCGTCTCACTGACCGGTCCAAGCAGGATCTGGGCGCTCGGCAACCTGCCCGGCCTGTCGATGAATTCCTCCTAGCGACGGCGGCGAGGCAGGGTGCGGAAGACCGCGTCCCAGAGCGGGGAGGAGACGCCGAAGCCGTAGCGGTGATCCTGGAAGTGGTGGCGCATGTGATGGGTGCGGAGCTGCTTGCCGAACTTGGTCGTCGGCACGTGGTGATGCAGGTGGTAGTGCATGTAGTCGTAGGTCAGGTAGCCGAGGATGAATCCGGAGAAGGCGGGGAAGGCCTGCGGCGTCCCGAAGATCAGCACATAGAGCCCGAGGAAGGCAGCGGCGAGCGGCACGCTGACGGCGGGCGGCATGACCAGCCGCATGGCGTCGTTCGGGTGGTCGTGGTGGACGCCGTGGATGATGAAGTGGATGCGATCGCCGCCCTTGAACTTCGGCTCCCAGTGGAAGAAGAGGCGGTGAAGCCAATACTCGGTCAGCGTCCAGATGACGATGCCGGCTAGGAAGAGCAGGACGGTGGTCGAGACCGCCAGCCCGCGATCGATCCCGAG
>CAZQET010000323.1:0-1628 GCA_964591825.1 uncultured Conexibacteraceae bacterium | reverse complement strand
TCCACCGCTCGGTGCGAATGGTGCTGCTCGGCCTCGCCGCCTTCACCGCGCTCGCCTTCCTCTTCATGGCGGTCGCCGGCCCAACCGCGATGCAGCTCGCCTTCAGCAAGAAGTTCACCTACCACCGCGGGGAACTGCTGCTGGTCACGCTCGGCATGGGCCTCTATCTCGCCTCGGTCACCGTCAACCAGGCCTGTATCGCCCAGGGCCAGGTTCGCCGCGTTGCGGCGCGCTGGATCACCTGCGCTGTGCTCTTCATCGGCTGGAACTTCGTGCCCCTGGTCGACAACGAGTATCACCGGGTCGAGCTCGGCTTCCTGCTCGCCGCCGGCGTTCTCTTCTCACTCCTCTACTACGTCTACCGTCGCCCACACGAACGGGTCGAGGACGTGCCGGGGCCGGGATCGCCGGAGGAGCTGGAGGCGCGCTTGGCGATGATCGACGAGAACGTCTAGCTCCCTGGGCCGATTGCATAGGGTCCGTCGATGGGAGGACACGACGCCGAGCTGATCCTCGTCGCCGGTGCCCTGCTCGCCGCCGGGATCGTCGGCGCCCTGCTCGCCGACCGCATCCGCATCCCCGGCCTGCTGCTCTTCCTCGGACTCGGCATGCTCGCCGGCCCGGAGGGAATCGGCGGCATCGAGTTCGAAAACGTCGAGCTTGCACGCACCCTGGGGACGATCGCGCTCGTCCTCATCCTCTTCGAGGGTGGCCTGACGGCAGGCTGGTCGGAGATCCGCCCGGTGCTCGGCACGGCCGCCTCGATGGCGACGATCGGGACCGGCGTCACCGCCTGCTTGGCGGGGCTCGCGGCGCATTGGATCTTCGGGATCGACGTGCTCGAAGGGATGATCGTCGGCGCCGCGATCGCCGCCACCGACTCGGCGGCGATCTTCGCCGTGCTGCGCCGCTCGACCCTGAAAAAGCGCCTGGCGCGCTCGCTCGAGGGCGAGTCCGGGATGAACGACCCGGTCGCCCTGCTGCTCGTCATCGGCTTCATCGAATGGATCCAGGAACCCGGCTTCGGGCTCGCCGACATGATCGGCCTGCTCACACTCAAACTGGCCCTCGGAGCGGCGATCGGCCTCCTCTTGGGCCGGCTCGCTAGCGAGGCCCTCGACCGGGTTCGCCTGCCGACCGATGGCATCTACCCGGTGGCGACGATTGCGATCGCGGCCCTCGCCTTCGGCCTGGACGAGACCGTCCATGGCTCCGGCTTCCTGGCGGTCTACCTCACCGCCCTCTCGCTCGGCTCAGCGCGCATCCCGGCGCGACGTACGATCGTTGCCTTTCACGAGGGGGTTGGCTGGGTCGCCCAGATCGGCCTCTTCATCATGCTCGGGCTGCTGGTCTTCCCCGGCAGCCTCGGCGACATCGCGCTCGAAGGGCTGGCGCTCTCGGCGGCCCTGATCCTCGTCGCCCGACCGCTCGCGGCCTTCGTGGCGACGACCTTCTCCCGGCTCGACCTCCGCGAGCGGGCGATGCTCGGCTGGGCCGGCCTGCGCGGGGCGACGCCGATCTGGCTTGCCACCTTTCCGGTGGTGGCCGGGGTTGGCAGCGGCGAACAGCTCTTCGCGATCGTCTTCTTCGTCGTCGTCACCTCGACCCTGATCCAGGGCGCCAGCTTC
>CAZQET010000322.1:0-2493 GCA_964591825.1 uncultured Conexibacteraceae bacterium | reverse complement strand
GGTGGCCGAATTGGCATACCTCACACACTGACTAGATGAAACTGGACCTCTACTGACCAATCACCCTGAGGGCGACACGCTTTGCTTACTCGGAGCGCTGACGCTGGCGCGGCAGGGTGCGGAAGACGACGTCCCACAGCGGCGAGGAGACGCCGTAGCCGAAGCGGTGGTCCTGGAAGTGATGGCGCATGTGCTGCTCGCGCAGCCGCTTGCCGAGCTTCGAGCTGGGAACGAAGTGGTGCACGTAGTAGTGCGTGTAGTCGTAGACGAGGTAGCCGAGGATGAAGCCGCCGAACAGGGGATACGCCGTCGGCGTGCCGAAGATCAGCGTGAAGGCGAAGAAGAAGAGCGCCGCCAGCGGAATCGAGACCCCGGGGGGCATGACCAGGCGCAGCTTGTCGTTGGGATGGTCGTGATGGACGCCGTGGATGATGAAGTGCATCTTGTGACCGAAGGCGTTGTCGGGCTCCCAATGGAAGACCAGCCGGTGCAGCCAGTACTCGGTCAGGGTCCAGATGCCGACGCCACCGAGGCTGAGCAGGACCAGCTGCCAGGCGGCGTAGCCGCGGGCCGCGCCGAGCCACTCCATTGCTGCGATCACGGGGACGAAGACGAGCGCTGGGATCGCGGGGTGGACGCGGGAGAAGAAGTTGAGGAATTCGCTCTCGAACAGCTGCGGCGAGGCCGAGAGCTTGTCGGTCCGGCTGGAGGACTCCATCCATGGCAATGGTAGCGACGGCGCTAGGCGCCGTCCGCAAGACGCGGGGAAGATGTGACGAGACTGTGTCAAGAACGTTGCGCTTTGCGGAATCGCCCCGCACGAAAGTCTCACGACGATGGCAATATCGCCGCCATGCCGCGCAATCAGAAGAAGCCCTCCTGCGAGGACTGCTACTTCCATCGCAACCTGCTCTGTGCGCTCGAGCTGGGCGAGCCCTGCGCGACGTTCAGGCCGAACCGGCCTGAGGGCCTGGTGCCGCCGAAGCAGCCCGTCTTGCTGATGAGGCCGCCGAGATGGGCACGGCAACAAGCGCAGACGGCCTAGACGCGGCGGGTCCTGTCGCGACTGGCCGACCCGGCTAATGTTCTGGCCCATGCCGGAGCGGGACCTATATGCGTGGGCACGGACCACCTACGTCTCTCGCAGGAGCAGGGGCTTTACGCCCAACGTCGATGTGTATTACTGCGGGGATCCGCAGCGGGCCGTGGTCAAGGTTGATCTTGCCGGCGTGAGTCTCGAGGAGGTTGGGATCGAGGTGGGGAATCGGCAGTTGGCGATCGTCGGGGAACGGCAGCTGCAGGAGGCCGAGGGGCGGGTCTACCAGCAGGTCGAGATCCCGTCGGGGCCGTTCCGGCGGGTGGTCGAACTCCAGGTCGACGTCGACCCCGAGAAGGCGACCGCCACCTACGAGGACGGCGTTCTGCGCATCGACCTGCCGCTGCGCGACCCCGGGACCACCCGCCGCGTCCCGATCGGAAGGGATTAGTAGTGCCGACTCACGCCAGTACAGCCCGTTCTGACGGTGTCTGGACGCGCCTGGCAGCGCCCACTGGACTTGACGATGCGCCCAATCGCCTGCGTCCACCGAGCTTGCCAGTCACGCCCAGCCACTCGCCAGAGCCGGACTGCACTGACGAGAGGCGGCACTGATGGAGGGCAGCCCCGTGCTCGAGGTGGTCGACTCCGTCGACGCCGAGGAAGCGATCCGCGCCTCTGAGCCGCTGCCCGATGCGTTGCCGGTCCTGCCGCTGCGCGAGACGGTTACCTTCCCCGAGACCCTGACCCCGCTCGCGGTCGGCCAGGAGCGCTCGATCAAGCTGGTCAACGACGTTCTCGGCGCCAACCGGATGCTGGCGATGGTCGCCGCCCGCGACCCCGAGAACGAGGAGCCGGGACCCGATGACCTGCACGAGGTCGGCGTCGTCGGCGTCGTCGCTCGCATGCTCAAGGTCCCCGACGGGACCCTGCGCGTCCTCGTCCAGGGCACGCAACGGGTGCGGCTCGGTCCCTACGTCGCCGAGCAGCCCTACCTGGTGGCGCGAATCGCCGAGCTGCCCGACGTGGTCGAGGAGGGGCAGGAGCTGGAGGCGCTGACCCGCAACGTGCAGCGCACCTTCTCGGAGATCATCGAGCAGATCCCCTATTTGCCGGAGGAGCTGCAGATGGCGGTCGCCAACCTCGACGACCCAGCCGCCCTCGCCCACCTGATCGCCGGCGCCCTGCGCATCTCGGTCGAGGAGAAGCAGGAGCTGCTGGAGGAGCTGAACATCGTCGCCCGCCTGCGCCACCTCTCTCAGATCCTCGCCCGCGAGCTGGAGGTGGTTCAGCTCGGCACCCAGATCCAGTCCCAGGTGCAATCGGAGATCGACAAAGGGCAGCGCGAGTTCTTCCTGCGCCAGCAGCTGAAAGCGATCCAGGACGAGCTGGGCGAGGGCGACGAGCAGCAGGCAGAAGTCAACGAACTGCGCGAGAAAATCGAAGCGGCGAAGCTG
>CAZQET010000321.1:0-7055 GCA_964591825.1 uncultured Conexibacteraceae bacterium | reverse complement strand
GGAAGCGGGTGAGGACGAGCAGGGCGTAGTCGATGCCGACGCCGATGCCAATCAAGCCGGAGACCGCCGTCGTCCAGTTGGGCACGTCGATCACGTTGGCGAGCAGGAGGATCAGGCCGCCGGAGGAGATACCGAGGCCGACCAGGGCGATCGCCAGCGGCAGGCCGACGGCGACCAGCGAGCCGAAGGCGATCAGCAGCACGATCGCGGCGCCGAGGAAGCCGATCCCCTCGGGGCTGGGCCCTTCCTGGGCGGCGTAGATCGGTTCGCCGCCGAGCTTGATCTCGAGGCCGCCGCCGCTGTTGGCTTCAGCCGCGTCGATCAGCTTTTCGCCGTCTTCCCTCTTTACTTCCCAGCCGGGCACGGTCAGCGGCAGGTTCGTGGTCGCGATCGTGCCGTCCTTCGAGACCCGGGTCGGTCCGGCTGCCTCGACGTGGTCGACCTTTTCGGCTTCGGCGAGGAAGGCATCGATCCGCTGCTTCGCGGCGGGGCTGTCGGCGCCGTTCGGGTCCTTCCAGACGACGTAGATTTCCTGCCCGGAGTAGCCGCCGAAGGAGCGTTCGGTCAGGTCGCTCGCCGCCTTGGACTCCGAGCCCGGCGTGTTGTAGTCGGCGTGATAGTCGCCGGCTAGCGAGGAGCCGAGACCGATGATCACGACGGTGGCTGCGATCCAGGCGAGGACCACGGTGCCGCGGCGGCGGTAGGTGAACTCGGCGAGACGGGCGAGACGGCGGGTCATACGGGCTCCTTCCCGGCGGTTAGGTCCGTTATACTGGTGAAAGGTTTCAAGGGGAAATGATTTCTAGCAGAAACGATCAGGGGATGGAGGCCGGGTGAGCCCAGCTGGAATCGAGGGTGACAAGGCCCCGTCCACCCTCACCTTCCTGCTCTCCCAGGTCGGCGCCCATGTGGCCCAGACCTTTGCCCGGCGGATCGGCGAGCTCGACCTGTACCCGCCGCAGTTCCGGGTGATGAACGCGGTCGATGCCGCTGAAGGCCAATCCCAGCAGGCGATCGCCGCGGCGATCGGGGCGCCGGCGAGCCGCATGGTTGCGATCGTCGACGAGCTCGAGCAGCGTGGCCTGATCGAGCGTCGCCCCGACGCAAGCGATCGCCGCGTCCGCGCCCTCTACCTGACCGGCGAGGGCCACGAGCTGCTCGGTCGCGGTCGCAAGGTCGCCCTCGAATGCGAAGAGGAGATCGCCGGGGCGATGAACCGCGCCGACCGCGACAGCCTCGTTGCCCTGCTGCGGCAGCTCGTCGACGCTCAGGGCATTGGTCGCGGCGTGCACCCCGGGCTGAGCGCAGACGGGAACGCTCAGTAGGCCACTGGCTCTTGGCACTCCGCTCACGCTTCCAGCTTCTCCGGCAGGCCGAGCCGCTCGAATGCCAGATCGACCCGGCGCGGGTCGAAGCGCTGCTCGGGGAGGCGGGCGAGGATCTCGCGGTCGGGGTTCTCGGTGGTCCGCGTGAGGAAGGCGTCGACCTCGGCGATCTCGCCGCCGCGCAGGGTGAGCACGTTGAGGGCGAAGCGCTCGAAGGCCTTGCCCTCGGGGTCCCAGCTGTAGAAGGCGAGCGCCTCCTGACCGCTGGCGCGGACGCGCAGGGCGCGCCAGCGCCATTCGCCTGAGAGCGGCCAGCCGGCGAGGAAGGCGCCGATCGCCTCGCGGCCGCGGAACCAGTCGCGCAGCGGCGGCATCGCGAAGGCGGCGTCGGCGCTGAGCATCGAGACGACCGCTTCGACGTCCTGGCGCTCCCAGGCGGCGAGGTAGCCCTCGACCGTCTCCCGCACCTCCTCGTCGCCGAGCGCGCGCAGCGTCTGCTGCTGGCTGCGCTCGGGCAGCTTCTGCTCCAGCGTGGCCCGGGCGCGCTGCAGGGCGCTGTTGACCGAGGCCGCGCTCGTCTCCAGGGTGGCGGCGGTCTCGGCGGCGGAGAAGCCGAGCACCGCGCGCAGGATCAGCACCGCGCGCTGGGTCGCCGGCAGGTGCTGCAGGGCGGCGATGAAGGCGTGCTCGACGCTCTCACGCAGCTCGTAACGAGCCTCGGGCGAGGCGAAGCCGTCCTCGATCCCCATCGCCTCGTCGGGATAGGGCTCGATCCAGACCGTCTCCAGCAGCGGCTCGCCAGGTCCGATGGCAGGGTCGGCGGGCGGGAACTCGACCGGCAGCACCCGCTTCGGCCGGCGCTCGATCGCGTCGAGGCTGGCGTTGGTGGCGATCCGGTAGAGCCAGGAGCGCAGCGAGCTGCGCTGCTCGAAGCGGGCGAGGCCGCGCCAGGCTCGCAGCATCGCCTCCTGCAGGGCGTCCTCGGCGTCGTGCACCGAGCCGAGCATCCGGTAGCAGTGGGCGTGGAGCTCGCGGCGGTGCGGCTCGAGCAGGCGCTCGAAGGCGCCCTCGTCCCCGTTCCGCGCCGCCGCGAGCAGATCCGTCATCGCGGGGTCAGCTCCGCTCCACGAGCAGCAGGCGGTTGCCGTCCTGGTCGCTGAAGAAGAACATCGGCGGCACCGGGCCGCCCATGCGCATCACCTCCGCGTCGACCTCGACGCCGCGCTCGCGCAGGGCCGCGTGGTCGGCGTCGGCGTCCTTGCTGTCGAGCGCGATCCGAGTCTCGATCCCGGCCGATTCGCCCTCGCGCGGTTCGACCAGCGCCACCGTCGTCGCCGCGCCCGGGGGCGCCACTTCGACCCAGCGGTTGCCGTCGCCGAAGGGGATGTCGGCGCGCTTCTCGAAGCCGAGCTTCTCTTCGTAGAACTCGATCGCCCGGTCCTGGTCGGAGACGGGAACCATCACCGTCGCCACCTGTCCGATCGTGCTGCTCATCTGGCCACCTCCATGGTCAGGACGGCGATGCCCTCGCCGACGCTTTTTGAGCCTGTCAGTCGCATGCGCTTCTTGTCCGCGGTTGGGCCGAAGAGGCGCTTGCCCTTACCGAGCACGACCGGGAAGACCATCAGCCGCAGCTCGTCGAGCAGGTCGTGCTCGATCAATCCCTGGACCAGCTGGACGCTGCCGGCGACGAGGATGACGCCGTCGACCTCGTCCCGCAGCTTGCCAATCTCGGTGGCGAAGTCGCCGCTGAGCACCGTCGTGTTGCTCCAATCGGCGTTCTCCAGCGTCGAGGAGAAGACGTACTTCGGCATCGAGTTCATCTTCTCGGCGAAGCCCGCCTCGTCTTCCATCGAGGGCCAGGCGGCGGCAAACCCTTCATAGGTCACGCGGCCCAGCAGCTGCGCCTCCGCCTCGACCAGCTCGCCGAGCTTGAACCCGTCGCCGTCCTCGCCGCGATCGAACTCGAAGGTCCAGCCCCCGTGCTCGAACCCCTCGGCTCCTCCGGGGTCCTCGACCACCCCGTCCAGCGACACGAACTCCGTCGCCACGATCTTGCCCATCAGCTGCTCCTTCCGATTGAGGTTGTCAAAGGCTAAGACCGGAGCCCTGGACGAAATTCATCGGTCGATTCAGTCGAGGTTCGAGAGAGCTGCCGCCACCGCGAAGCCGAGCGTCGTCACCAGGCCGGCTACGCGCCCTGCGTCCTTGGTGGCGTCGGGGATCATCGAGTCGATCAGCATCACCAGCAGCGCCCCGGCGGCGAAGCCGTCGATTGCCGCCTGCGCCTCTCCAGAGACCGCATCCGCGAGGCCGTAGCCGGCGACGCTGGCGAGTGCGCAGACGCCGGCCACCGCTGCCCAGAGCCCGAACACCGCCGAGCTGCCGCTGCCGGCGCTACGCATCTCGCTCGCCGAGCCGATCGCCTCGGGGAGGTTGGAGACGAAGATGGCGACGAGCAGGCCGACGCTCACCCCCTCGCCCGCGGCAAGGCCGATACCGAGCACGAGCTGCTCGGGGATGCCGTCGAGGAAGGCGCCCAGTGCAAGCGACGTCCCTGAATCGGAGCCGCTCCTCCGCCCGCGCTGTCCGCGCCCGGATGAGAAGCGCCCTGCGATTGCCCCATCAAGCCCGAAGTAGGTGATCGCGCCCATCCCGAGCCCAGCTGCCGTTGCCTTCAGGCTGCCAATCCGTATGCCCTCCTGCGCCAGCTCAAAGCTGACGGCGCTGATCAGTGCTCCGGCACCGAAGGCGAGCACCAACCCCACGTGCCGCCGCCGCCAGGGTCGCGCCAGCGCCAGCAGCGCACCGACCACGAGCGACGAAGCGGCAAACGCCCCCCAGCCAAGCGCACTGAGCATGGGACGAAGATAGCTTCACGCCACTGGACTACGATTTCTTCTTGATGCGACTTGCGGGCCAGTTCACGGAGAAGCGCGCGCTGACGATCACGCTCTTCTGGGTAGCGCTGCTCGCCATCGCCGGTTCGACCGACGCCCTGCTCTTCCTGGCGCCGGCGCTGCTGATCGTCGTTCCGCTTTTCTGCGGGCGCTACTTCGGCGAGGAGCTGATTGCTCGACTCGCGGCGCGGCGCTCTCGCCGGCCGTCACGCTCACCCATCACCGTTCCGCTGGCTCCGCTTGCGCCGCGAACGTGGCGGCCGGGGGGAGGCCACCTGATCGGCTTTTCGCTCGCCAAGCGCCCGCCGCCCATCGCTCCGCTCGCTCTGAACTAGCGTCGGCGGCTGAGGATCTCCTTCGGTCGCCCGCGCGCGATCGAAAGGAATAGCTCGTGCGAAAGCACTGGGCGGCGCTTGCCGCCATCACCGCGTGGCTCGTCTGCATACCGGTCGGCTCGGCCTTGGCGCATGAAGGGGGCAATCCCAACTATCGCTCGGTGATCGACCGGGTGACCCCGGACGTTCCCGGCGTCCATTTCGAAGTGCTGGCCTACGACGCCTACTTCGAATTGCAGGACCAGCACGGACACGAAGTCGTCATCTACGGCTACGAAGGCGAGCCCTACGCGCGGGTGCTGAAGGACGGCACGGTCGAGGTGAACGAAAAGTCACCCGCCTACTACCTCAACAACACCCTCTATCCGACCGAGGAAGAAGTGCCGGCGGCGGCCAATGCCAAGGCGCCGCCGAAGTGGAAGACCGTCGGCCACGGCGGCACTTTCCTCTGGCACGACCACCGAATGCACTACGCCTCACCGGCGGTGCCCCGTCAGGTCACCGACCAGAGCCGCAAAACCAAGATCTTCGACTACGAAATCCCGCTGCGGATCGATGGCCGGAGGGGTGCGATCGACGGCACGCTGTACTGGGTCGGCAGCCCCAATCCCTCGAAGCTGCCCTTCATCCTGATCGGCGTCGCGATCCTCCTCTGCGGCGGCGCTCTGGTGCTCTTCCTGCGGCGGCGCCGAGGTGGAGGGAACGAGGACGTCGAGGACGAGCCGGCCAAGGAGGCGTGGTAGTGAGGCGAGCGGCCCGCTTCGTCCTGCTTGGAGCCCTGCTGCTGGCGCTGGCGGCGCCCGCCGATGCGCTCGCCCACGCCCAGCTCGAGGGCACCGTGCCCGAGCGCGGGGCGGTCGTCAAGCGCGAGCCGCCCGCGGTGGTCTTTCGCTTCGACGAGCCGGTTGAGGGCAACTTCGGCGCCGTGCGCGTCTACGACGCCAAAGGCGACCGCGTCGACGAAGGCGACGCCTTCCACCCCAACGGAGAAGGTCCCCGGCTGGGCGTCCACCTGAAGCCCGGCCTTCCCGACGGCAGCTACACCGCCACCTACCGGGTGATCTCCGCCGATGGCCACATCGTCTCCAGCGGCTTCGTCTTCTCGATCGGCAAGCCGGGCAGGGCGCCGAGCGAGACGGTCGCCGAACTGACCGCGGGATCGGGGGTCGGTCCGGTGACCGAGACGGTCTTCGGCATCGCTCGCGGCCTGCAGTACGCGGCGACGGCGCTGGCGGTCGGTGGCCTCGCCTTCCTCCTGCTCGCCTGGCTGCCGGCGCTCGCCGCTCTCGGCGGGGTCGGCGAGGAGTGGTCGGGAGCGGCGCGCGCGTTCGGGTCGCGGCTGCGGGCGACCCTGATCATCGCCGCCGCGCTCGGCGCGCTCAGCGCAGCCGCGGGAGTGGTGCTGGAGGGAGCCGAGGCGGCCGGCATCTCCGGCTTCTCGGCGCTTAAGTGGAAGATCGTCCACGAGACCCTGGAAACGAAGTTCGGCACGATCTGGGGAATCGCGGTCCTCGCCTGGCTCGCCTTCGGCGTGCTCGCTGCGGTTGGCCTGCGTGGCCGCGCCGAGCGACGACCCAATCCGCTTCTCCTCGTCCTTCTTGCCGCGCCGCTCGTCTTCGTCGTCCTCGAGCCCGCCCTCTCAGGGCACGGCGGCACGCAGCCGCCGGTCGCGCTCAACTTCCCGGTCAACGTGATCCACGTCGCCGCGATGGCGATCTGGCTCGGTGGCCTGGCGACGCTGCTCTTCGTGCTGCCCCAAGCGACGGGGGAGCTCGAGCCCGCCGATCGCGGGCGGCTGCTCGCCGCCAACCTCTCGCGCTTCTCCCGGGTCGCTCTGATCTCGGTCGCGGCGATCCTCCTGACCGGCCTGATCCAGGCCTACGTCTACGTCCGCCACCTCGACGCCCTGATCGAAACCGGCTACGGCCGCGCCGTCCTGATCAAGTTCGTGCTGCTGATGGTGCTGATCGGGATCGGCGCCTACAACCGGCGTCGCTCGGTCCCACGGCTGAACAGGATCGCGGCCGGCGGCGAATCCCCCGGCCGCGCCGGTCTGCTGCTGCGTCGTGCCCTGCGCGCCGAGGTCGCTCTGCTCGTCGTCGTCCTCGGCGTCACCGCGGCCCTCGCCAGTTACGCCCCTCCGGTCACCGCGCAGTCGGGGCCCTTCTCCACCGAATCGCAGTTCGGGCCGATCCAGCTCGAGATCTCGGTCGAACCGGCGCGGGTCGGGGCCAACGAGGTTCACCTCTACCTCTTCGATGCCAAGTCCGGGGCGCCGTTCGCCAAGCTGAAGCAGCTCGAGGCCACCGCCTCGCTGCCGGAAAAGAGCATCTCGCTGCCGCTCGAACCGCAGCTTGCGGGCCCAGGTCACTACACGATCCCAGGCGCCTTCCTCAACTCGGCGGGCGAATGGCGTATCCAGATCACCGCCCGCGTCTCCGCCTTCGACGAGTACACCAAGACGATCGAGGTGCCGATCCACTGATGGCGCCCAG
>CAZQET010000320.1:0-7589 GCA_964591825.1 uncultured Conexibacteraceae bacterium | reverse complement strand
CGCTTCGTGCACGAGAAGCGCGACGGTACGTATCGCTGCGCCGGCTGCGGCGCGGAGCTGTTCTCTTCGCAGACGAAGTTCGATTCGGGCACCGGCTGGCCGAGCTTCACCGAGCCGGCCAACCTCGAGCACGTCGAGCTGCGACCCGACAACAGCCTCCTCATGCGGCGCACCGAGGTCGTCTGCAAGCACTGCGATGCCCACCTGGGCCACGTCTTCGACGACGGCCCCGCCGACCGCGGCGGCCAGCGCTACTGCATCAACGGCTGCGCCCTCGACTTCAAAGAGAAGTAAGGCGCCTGATTTCAGGCCTTGCCGCCAGCGCCGAGGTAGCTGAACTTCACGGCGAGCGCCACCGCCTCGGTGCGGGTGTCGACCTCGAGCTTGGCGATCGCGTTGCGCACGTGCGTGTGCACCGTCGCCGGGCTCAGCTGCAGCCGCTCGGCGATCTCTTTGACCCGCAGGCCCTCGGCGAGCAGCTCGAGGATCTGGCGCTCGCGCGGGGAGAGCTCGAGCAGCTTCTCGACCTCGGAGGGCTTGCCGCCGGCGAAGTCCCCGCCAAGGAAGGTGCCGCCGCCGGTGACGGCTTTGACCGCGCGGGCGATGTCCTCGGCCGGCGCCGACTTGAGCACGTAGCCAGAGGCGCCGGCGCGCAGTGCCAGGGCGAGCAGATCCGGCTGGGCGTGGGCGGTGAAGACGATCACCTTGGTCCGCGGCCGCGCCTTGAGCACCTCGCGCGTCGCCTCGATCCCGTCGCGCTTGGGCAGCTCGACGTCGATGATCAGGACGTCGGGCTCGAGCTCCTTGACCACCTCGACCACGTCGCGGCCGTCGCCCGCCTCGCCGACGATCTCAACGATGCTCGAGTTGGCCATGCGCGACTTGATCGCCTCGCGGACGATCTCGTGATCGTCACAGAGGACGACTCGCTTGGCGTCACGCACACCGGTGCTCATACCGCTCCAATCTTCGCTGGTGCACCATACGAATGCAGAATAGTGGGTAGCGTGAATCCTCCATCCCGTCCCTGCCGGTTCTCCATCAGGGCGATGATCGTGCGCCCGACCGCGACCGCGGTGCCGTTGAGCGTATGTACGACCTCCGGCGCCTCGCCATCGGAGGGACGGTACCGGCAGGCCATGCGCCGGGCCTGATAGTCGGTCGTATTCGAGCACGAGGTGAGCTCGCGGTAGCGGCTCTGGCTCGGAATCCAGGCCTCGCAGTCGTACTTCTTCGCCGCCGGGGCGCCGAGGTCGCCGACGGCGACGTTGACCACCCGGTAGGGAATCTCGAGCTCAGCGAGGATCCGCTCCTCGATCGCCAGCAGCCGCTCGTGCTCGACCGCAGACTCGGATGGTTCAACGAACGAGAACATCTCAACCTTGTCGAATTGATGTACCCGGAAGATGCCGCGCGTATCGCGGCCGGCCGCGCCGGCCTCGCGGCGGAAGCAGCTGGAGAAGCCCGCGTAGCGGATCGGCAGCCGCTCGGCGGCGAGGATCTCGTCGGCGTGCAGGGCGGCGAGCGGGACCTCTGAGGTGCCGACCAGGAAGAGCTCGTCCTTGGGCACCTCGTAGATCTGGTCGCGGTCCCCGGGCAGGAAGCCGGTGCCGACCAGCGCCTCTTCGCGGACCAGGACCGGCGGCACGACGGGCTCATGACCCTCCGCCCGCACGAGGTCGAGCGCGAAGCGAACCAGGGCCAGCTCGAGCAGGACGAGGTCGCCCTTGAGGTAGGCGAAGCGCGAGCCCGAGACGCGCGCCCCGGCCTCCATGTCGATCAGGCCGAGCGCAGCGCCGATCTCGAGGTGGTCACGCGGCTCGAAGTCGAAGGCGGGGCGCTCGCCCTCCTCGCGCAGGACGACCGCGTCCTCCTCGGTCATGCCTTCCGGTGCGTCGGGGTCCGGCAGGTTGGGCAGGTCCGTCGCGACCCGCTGCAGATCGGCGTCGACCTGCTCGAGCTCGGCTTTGCCCTCCTCGATCGCCCGCTTCAGCTCAGCGACGGCCGCCATCTGCTCGGTGGCATCCTCGCCGCGCTGCTTGGCCTCGCCGATCTGCCTGGAGATCGTCTTGCGCTCCGCCTGGGCGCCCTCGATCCGCGGCAGCAGCTCACGGCGACGAGCATCGAGGCCGAGCAGCTCGTCGACTTGCGCGCCGGCGCCACGGCGGGACAGCGCCTGCTTGACCCGCTCGGGATCTGAGCGGATCAGCTTCAGGTCGAGCATCGCTCGGGAAGGTTAGGGCGAACGCTCTTAGGGAGACGCCTCGCCGGGGCGGGCCGATTCGACGGCTTCGCCGCCGGCGTACTTGGCGACGAAGCGGGCGACGGCCTTCGCTTCTTCGCCGACGACGATGTTCTGCGGCATGATCGCGCCGGAGAAGCCGCCGTTCTGGATCGCAAAGAGGGCGTCTTCATAGGTCTCGGTTCGCTGGTTGAGGTTGGGGCCCTGCGTCCGCTGGCCGCGGTTGCCGCTGCCCTGGGTGCCGGCCGCGCTCAGCGTGTGGCAGCCGGAGCAGTGCGTGGCGAAGAGGACGGCTCCTTCGTGATTCGGATCGTCCTTGGAGACCGAGACGCCTTCTTCGCCGAAGCCGCAGGCGGCGAGCCCGAAGGCGGCGAGAAGAGCCATGGCTGTGATCAGTGCCGGACGCACGCGGCGCGCATCATATTGTCTTGAGCCGATCCCGCTCTCCGACGATGCCGACGCCCGACCCAGCCCGTTTCCGCGCCGCGATGGCGCTGCTGCCGACCGGCGTCACCGTGGTCAGCGCCGGCGGGACGGAGGGACCTGCGGGAGCCACCGCCAATGCGGTCTGCTCGCTCTCGATCGAGCCGATGCTGATGCTCGCCTGCCTCGACCGCGGCTCCCGCACGCTGCTCGCCGTGCAGGCGGCCAACCACTTCGGCATCAGCGTCCTGCATGCCGGCCAGGAGGAGATCGCTCGCTCCTTCGCCACCAAGGCTCCGGTCGCCGAGAAGTGGGATGGCGTTGCCTGGAGCGAACGCGACGGCATTCCCGCGATCGGCGACGCTCTGGCCTGGATCGCCTGCGAGCTGCGCGACGTGGTCGCCGCCGGCGACCACGTGATCGTCACCGGCGAGGTTCGCGACCTGAAGACGGGAGAAGGCGACCCGCTCGTCTTCCACGGCGGCGAATACCGGCCGCTACGGCACTGAGGTGGCCGCGCGCGTCATCCGTCTGCTCTGATGCACCCATAGGGTGGCTGGTGGCAGACGCGTGGGGTTAGGAGGCTTGCCGGTGGCAGACGGCCTCGACGTTGTTGCCGTCGGGGTCCAGGACGAAGGCGCCGTAGTAGCCGGAGTGGTACTGCGTACGTAGGCCCGGCGCACCATTGTCCTGGCCGCCGGCCGCGAGCGCGGCGGTGTGGAAGGCGTCGACCATGTCGGGGGTGCGAGCACCGAAGGCCACGTGGACGCCGACGACGGCAGGGCGCCCGCGAGACGCGAGCCAGAAGTACGGGTTCCGCCCCTGCTCCGTCTCCTTGCCGAAACCGAGCATTCCCTCGAACTCCATCACCAGCTTGATCCCGAGCGGCGCCAGCGCCGCTTCGTAGAACGCCCGGCTGCGCTCCAGGTCGCCGACCTCGAGTCCCATGTGGTCGAGCATGAAAGGAGCCTATCCCCAGGCAAGCCTCCGGAGCGAATGCGTCCTTTAGGTCAGCCGACCGGACGCGTCTGCTGCAACGCGTCCCATGGACGTGTAACTGCAGACGCGTGCTAGAAGGCGCCGCTCGTTCCTGCAGCGCGCAGCGCCAAGAAGAAGATCACGCCGCAGCTGACGGCCATGATGCCCATCTCGCGGCGGACGATGGCGAGGGCGACGGCCTGCTGGGCTTCGGGCTCGAGGGATTCGACGTCGACGTCGCGCAGCTCGCGCTCGGCGGCGCCGGCGCGGGCGCCCTCGGCGAGGAAGGAGACGACGAGGGGCAGGATTCCGTAGAGGTAGTGGAGGTTGTTGTCGGGCTTGTGGCCAGTGAAGACGAGCAGCCCGCCGAGCAGCGCCTGCAGGAAGACCGCAGCCTGGGCGGCGCGCAGGAGGTACCAGAAGGCGACGGAGGAGCGATCGCGCAGCCAGGCGATCCCCCCGAATGCGAAGGCGACGAGATTGAGCGCGATGAGCGCGCACCCGACTACGAGATGTACCGCCACCATCGGTCTATTTCCTCCCAAGAGGGTCGGGATTCGGCTTGCTGATGCGGAAAAGCACTATGTAGCAATGTGTTACAAGCGGGTATATAACTCGGCGAGCAGGCGGTGACGCGGGGCCAATGGGCCGCGCGGGCCACCAGCCGCCAACCAAGACCTACCAGTGCTGAAGAGTTACCTGCCGATTCTCGTCTTCGCTTTCCTCGGCCTCACGGTCGGGGGTGCCTTCGCGATGCTCAACCACCTGGTCGGGCCGAAACGGCCCAAGCGCCCGACCGCGGCGAGCCTGCGCCAGGCCGAGCCGTATGAGTCGGGCATCCCGGTCGAGGCAGCGCACGGGCTGCGCTTCGGCGTCAGCTTCTACCTGATCGCGATGCTCTTCATCCTTTTCGACATCGAGGTCGTCTTCCTCTACCCGATCGGGGTGATCATCAAGGGGGCCGACAGCGTCTTCGTGCTCGGTGAGGTCGTCACCTTCATCGTCCTGCTGCTGATCGCCTTCGTCTACGTCTGGCGCAAGGGGGCGCTGAATTGGAGGTAGAGCGGCAGACGATGCGCGAGCGGCAGCTTCGCGCGCGCGACATGCTGCGCGGCGACCTCGAGGGCGAGGAGCTGGAGCGCTACGTCGAGGAGAAGGTGGTGATGACCAACTTCGAGAAGATGCTCGGCTGGGCGCGTTCGAACTCGATCTTCCCGCTCACCTTCGGCCTCGCCTGCTGCGCGATCGAGGCGCCGATCTCGATCGTCACCGCCCGCTACGACCTGGCCCGCTTCGGCGCCGAGGCGCTGCGGGCCTCGCCGCGCCAGGCCGACATGATCATCCTCTCGGGCCGGGTCTCGATCAAGATGGCGCCGGTCGTCCGCCGCCTCTACGACCAGATGCTGGAGCCGAAGTGGGCGGTCTCGATGGGCGCCTGCTCCTCCTCCGGCGGCATGTTCTCCAACTACGCCGTCGTCCAGGGCGCCGACAAGTTCATGCCGATCGACCTGCACATTCCCGGCTGCCCGCCGCGGCCGGAGGCGGTCCTCTACGGATTCACCAAGCTGCAGCGCAAGATCCAGGGCAACCCGGACCAGGGCTGGCGCGCGCGCTACCGGGCCGAGGGCACCGAGGAGTGGGCGCGGGGAGGGCCGCGCAGCGAGCCGAGCGCCGAGGCGGCCGAGGCCTACCTGGCGGCGCGGGAGATGATCGGTGCCTGACGCCCCCGGCCTCGAGCTGATCCGCGGCGAGATCGAAGCGGCGCACCCCGATGCCGTAATCGACACCGGCTTCGCCCAGGAGCGCGCCGTGCTCTCAATCGCCCCTGAGCACCTGATCGGAGTCCTCACCTGGCTCCGCGATTCGCCGGGCCAGGAATACAAGTTCCTCTCGAGCCTGCACGCGGCGGACTACTTGCCTGCCGAGCCCCGCTTCGCGGTTCATTACGAGCTTCTCAACAGGGACAGAGTCGAGCGCATCAGGGTGAAGGCGCTGCTGGAAGACGTCTCTCCCGCGGGTGGCGGTGTAGGGGGACCCACCCCTGAGGACGCTTTAGCGACCGGAAGGGGTGGGGGGTCCCCTGCACCGACAGGACCCGCGGGCGACACGCTCCCGGAAATCGACTCCTGCATTGAGCTCTTCCCCACGGCAGAGTTCCAGGAGCGCGAGGTCTTCGACTTCTTCGGAATCGTCTTCAGGGGCCATCCCAATCTGCGGCGGATCTTGATGCCCGACGACTACGTCGGATGGCCCCAGCGGCGCGACTTCCCAGTCGGCGGCGAGCCGGTGACCTTCACCTACAACGAGCACAACTATGGCTGAGCCCGGCACCGCGGAAGCCGGCATCTCTCCCGCAATAGGACCGGCGGGCCGAGACACCGAGGTGATGACCGTCAACATCGGTCCCCACCACCCGGCCACGCATGGTGTGCTGCGACTGGTCGTCGACCTTGAAGGCGAGGTCGTGCGCGATCTGAAGCCGGTGATCGGCTACGTCCATACCGGGATCGAAAAGTCCTGCGAGGACAAGAGCTACTGGAAGGTCATCCCCTTCGTCGAGCGCATGGACTACGTCTCCTACTTCTTTCAGATGGAGGCCTTCTGCGGCGCGGTCGAGCGGCTGATCGAGCTGGAGATCCCCGAGCGGGCCAGGTACCTGCGGGTGATCTTCCTCGAGCTCAACCGCATCCACTCCCACCTGGTCTGGCTGGGAACGACGGCGCTCGACCTGGGCGCGATCTCGATGCTCTGGTACTGCTTCCGCGAGCGCGACCGCATCCTCGACCTCTTCGAGATGGCGACCGGGCAGCGGATGCACACCCGCTACTTCCAGGTCGGCGGAGTGATCGAGGACATCCCGCTCGGCTTCGAGGCGAAGCTGCGCGAGTTCATCCGCGACATGCCGGTGCGAGTCGAGCAGTACCAGGCACTGCTCGATCGCAACGAGGTCTTCCTCTCTCGCACCAAGAACACCGGCGTCGTCTCGCGCGAGCGGCTGTTGGAGCTGGGCGTGACCGGGCCGCTGCTGCGCGCCGCTGGCGAGCCCTGGGACCTGCGCAAGGCCTTCGACTACCTCGCCTACCCGGAGTTCGACTTCAAGGTCCCGGTGGGAACGGTCGGTGACAACTACGACCGTTACCGGGTGCGGGTGGCCGAGATGGTCGAGTCGGTGCGGATCGTCGAGCAGGCACTCGACGGGCTGCCCGAGGGCCCCTACATCGCCGACGACCGCAAGTACGTGCTGCCGCCGCGCTCGGAGCTCTCGACCTCGATGGAGTCGCTGATCCACCACTTCAAGCTGGTCACCGAGGGCTATCGGGTCGGCCCAGGCGAGATCTACTACGCGATCGAGAGCCCGCGTGGGGAGCTGGGGTGCTTCGTGCTGGCGGACGGGTCGTCGAAGCCGGCGCGGGTGCATTTCCGCGATGCGTCGTTCGTCAACCTGCAGGCGTTCCGGGACATGTCGGTCGATGGCTACATCGCCGACATGATCTGCTCGCTGGGGATGCTCGATCCGATCCTGGGGGGCGTGGATCGATGAGCCCGGTCGACGGCTTCGGCATCAGCAACCCCGACCTGCCAGTCGACCAGGCGGTAACCGAGGGGCGCGTCCCCGGCCGCTCGCCCGAGGAGATACCCGAGCTCCACGAGGTGGACTGCCCTGCTGAGCTGCGCGAGCGGATCGAAGAGCTGATGTCGCGCTATCCCGACCGCAAGTCGGCTTCGATCCCGGCGCTCTGGGCAGTGCAGCGGCTCCATGGGTGGTGCACGCCGGAGGGGATTCGGCAGGCCGCAGCGGTGATGCGGGTTACGCCGGCCTACCTGGAGTCGGTGGCGAGCTTTTACGACCTGCTGCATACCGATCCGGTGGGAACCCACAGGGTGGCGGTCTGCACCAACATCAGCTGCTGGATGCGGGGCGGCGATGAGCTGCTCGACGCCTTCC
>CAZQET010000319.1:0-9454 GCA_964591825.1 uncultured Conexibacteraceae bacterium | reverse complement strand
CCTTCCTCGCCGACCCGCCGAAGGTCAGCGTCGTGATCTGCACCCGCGACCGCGTGGACTCCGTGCGGATCACGCTTGAATCGCTTCTCGGCTGCCACTACCCCGCCTCCCGCTACGAGATCCTGATCGTCGACAACGCCTCCGCCGACGACTCGCTCAGCCAGATGGTCGCGGCTGAGTTCGCCGACCGCGAGGTCGCCATCCGGGTCGAGCCCGAACCGGAGCCCGGTCTTTCGCATGCTCGCAACCGCGGCCTCGCCGTCTCGAGGGGCAGCCTCGTCCTCTTCGCCGATGACGACGTCCTGCTCGACCGCGAATGGATCGCCACCCTCGCTGAACCATTCGCCAACCCCGAGGTCGGCGCCACCTCCGGGATGACCCTGCCCGACGTCCTCGAGACCCCGACGCAGCGCTGGGTCGAGGGCTTCGGCGGTCGCACCCGCGTCTTCGAGAAGCGCGTCTTCGACCTCGCCGACCCGCCTCCGGACCGCCCGCTCTTCCCCTTCACGATCGGCGAATTCGGCGCCGGTCGCAACATGGCGTTCAGACGCGAGCCGCTGCTCGAGCTGGGCGGCTTCGACACCGCCCTGGGGCCGGGAACGCTCGCCCACGACGGCGACGACGTCGAGGCGCTGCTGCGGGTCCTGCTCTCGGGCCGGCAGATCGTCCACGACCCGGCGGCGATCGTCTGGCACGCCCATCCGCGCGATTACGCCGAGCTCGAAGACCGGGTCTTCGGCTACGGGGTGGGGCTGACGGCGACCCTCACCCGGGCGCTGATCGACCATCCGCGGCTCTTCGGCGACCTGCTCCGCAAGCTGCCCGGTGGCGTCTCCTTCGCGCTCGCCAAGGACTCTGAGAAGAACGCCGGCCGGCAGGGGGACTTCCCCCGTCAGCTGGTCTGGCGCGAGCTGGGGGGGATCGCCTACGGCCCCGCCGCCTACGCTCGCAGTCGGCTCGATCAGCGCCGGCGGACGCGACGCCGGGCTGCCGCGGCGCCAGGAGCGAGCGGGTGAACGGGCGCGATCCACTGCGCATCCTGATGGTCAGCGACGAGTGGCGCCCCTACATCGGCGGCGCCGGGCGCTGTATGGAGCTGTTCGCCGAGGAGCTCGTCGACCGCGGCCACACGGTCGAGGTCGGCACCGCCTGGCACAACGAGGCGCCCGCCTTCGAGCCCGGCCGCGTCCCGGTCCACCGGATCCGCGACCTGACCAGCCGCGCCCAATGGGTCTCGGAGAACCCGGCCCGCCACACCCCGCCGCCCTTTCCCGATCCGGAGGCCATCTGGCGCCTGCGGCGGCTGGTCAGGCGCTTCGAACCGGACCTGATCCCAGCGTACGGGTGGCTTGCCCACTCGCTCGCCGTCGCCCTCGCTGGCATCGACGTGCCGCTGATCCTCTGGGGCCACGAGTACGGCAACACCTGCCCACGGCGCGACCTCTACCGGCTCGAGCGGGAAATCTGCTCGGGACCGGGGCTGGTCAAGTGCATGAACTGCTCCAGGCAGCAGCGCGGAGTCGCCAAGGGGGCCTCCGCGGTCGCCGGCGTGCTCGGCATGCGCCCTGTCCTGCGCCGCAAGGCCACGGCGCTGCACAGCGTCAGCCGCTACGTGGCAATGGTCTACGACCGCGACCTCCAGGTTCCCAGCGCGCCCTCGGTGGTGATCGAGAACTTCCACGTGGAGGGACCCGACGAGCCGGCCGACGAGGAGATCCTGGCGCGCCTGCCGGAGGGCCGCTACATCCTCTTCGTCGGCGCCCTGCGGCGGGTGAAGGGGGTCGAGGACCTGGTCGAGGCCTACGGCCGGCTCGCCGACCCGCCGCCGCTGGTGATGGTCGGGATCCGCACCCCTGACACCCCGAGCTCCTTCCCGCCTGGTGTCACCGTCCTCAACGACGTCCCGCATCCGACCGTGATGGCAATGTGGGAGCGTGCTCTCTTCGGGGTATTTCCGAGCCGCTGGCCGGAGCCGCTGGCGACCGTGGTCCACGAGGCGATGAGCCGCGGGCGTCCCGCGATCGGAACGACGCCCGGAGGGCACGAGGACATGATCGACGACGGCCAGACCGGGCTGATCGTTCCGGCCAGCGATCCGGGCGCGCTCTCGCAGGCGATGTCTCGCCTGCTCGAGGACGAGCCCCTGCGCGAGGAGATGGGCCGTACCGCGCGCGAGCAAGCCCGGCGCTTCACCCGCGAGCAGGTCGTGCCGCGGCTGGAGAGCTTCTACTACGAGACGGTGGATCTGCACGGAGCCCGGACCTGAGGCATGCGCGCCGCGCGCTCGTCGCTCGACTTGCTGGTGGTGATCGCGCTTGCCCTCGTCGGCCTCGTCGCGGCGCTGATCCCACTCGACGCTTGGATCCGGGCGCTGCTGCTGGCGCCGCTCGTCCTCGCGGTCAGCGGCTACGCGATCCTCGCCGCGCTCTTTCCCAACGGCGGGTTGCCGCGCGGCGAGCGCCTCGTCTACGCGGTAGGGCTGAGCATCGCCGCGACGACCCTGGGCGGCATCGCCGTCCAGATCGTCTTCGACCTCGACCGGAGCATCTGGGCGCTCCTGCTCACGGTCATCACGGCCGGCGCCGCTGCGCTGGCGCTACGGCGGCGTGGCTGGAGCTGGCCGGGAAGCCGAACGGCCACCGCGGGGCAGAACGGGTCGGGGTTGGCGCTGCCGGGCGTGCTCCCGATCCTGGTGCTCACCGCCGCCCTCGCGATCGCCGTCGTCGCCGTGGCGATCTCGAGCGCCGGGGCCAAGCGCGAGCGCGACGCCTACCGGTTCACCGCGCTCTGGATGCAGCCCGTCGAACGCGCCTCGGGGCCGGGATCGGCAGTCGCGATCGGCGTCGACAACCGTCAGGGAGCGACCGCTCGCTACCGCCTCGTGATCAGGCAGGGCCGCACGACGTTGGTCAGGCGAAAGCTGGTGCTGCCCGCGGGTGGCCGTTTCCGCCTGCGGGTGCCGACCGCGCCAATCGCGCCCACTGAACCGGTCGCTGCTGAGCTTCACCGCAATGGCGAGCTCTTGCGCCGCGTCAACCTCGAGAGCGAATCGACGCCGTGATCCGCAGCGAGGAGCAGGCACTGCAGGGCGCTTGGGTCTCGCCAGCGGACGCGCGGAGTGGCGGGACCCCTCCACGGATCGTCGCGGGCCTCGGGATTGGGCGGCTTTCGCTGGGGGCGATGCCGCTGCTCGCGCTGCTCGCGGCGGCGGGGTTGATCCTCGTCGCGCTCGGCAACAACGCGGCCCGCGAAAGCCACGCCGGCGCCCAGCTCCTGTTCTGGGCCGGCCTGGCGGTCATCTATGCCCCGATTGCCTATCGCCTGCTCGGCAGCGCCGCCGGGCGGGCCGAGCGGATCGGCCTGGTGCTGACGCTGGCCCTCTCGCTGTACCTGGTCAAGGTGCTGCGCAGCCCGGCCGAATTCGTCCGCTTCGACGAGCTCGGTTGGTGGCGGGCGACTCACGAAGCGGCGCTGACCGGCCGGCTCTTCGAATCCAACCCGCTGAACCCGGCGACGGCCGGCTTCCCGGCGCTGACGGCGGTCACCGCGGCGCTCTCGCAGCTGAGCGGCCTCAGCATCTTCCACTCGGGCCTGCTCGTGATCGGCGTCGTCAGGGGGATCCTCGTGCTCGCCCTCTTCCTCTTCCTCGAGCGGCTCACCGGCTCGAGCCGCGGCGCCGGAGTCGGGATCGTCGTCTACGCCTGCAATCCCAGCTTCCTCTATTTCGACGCCCAGTTTGGCTACGAGTCGCTGGCGCTGGGGGTTGCCGCCGCCTTCCTGCTGGCGGCGCTGCGCTGGTCGCGGATCGAGCGGACGACGGTTGGGCCCGGGGTCGCGGCCAGCGCCGCGCTGATCTTGCTTCTCGCCGCGGGGCTCGCGGTGACCCATCACATGAGCAGCCTGGCGATGATCGGCTTTCTCGCCCTCTGGCTGCTGCTCTGCCGGCTGCGGTTGCGCGGCGGCGACCTGGCGGAGGTGCGATTCATGGGCCCGCTGCTGCCGGCGCTGGCGATCGCCGTCGCCTTCGCTCTGTGGTTCGCCTTCGTCGCGGGCGGTGAGACGATCACCGAGCTGGGCGGGGTGTTCTCGCGCGCCTTCCACTCGATCGTCGACCTGCTCACCGGCCAGAACGGCTCGAAGCGGCTCTTCTCCGGGGCGAGCGAGAGCCAGCCGCTGCTGGCAAGGGCGCTGGCGATCTCCTCGGTGATCCCGATCCTCGTCCTGATCATCGCCGGCCTTCGCCTGGCCTGGCGCGCGCGCGTCCGCGACTCACTCTGGCTGGCGCTCTGTGGGGTCGCGGCCCTCTACCCGGTGACGCTCGGCCTGCGCCTGACCCAGGCCGGCTCGGAGACCTCGCAGCGCGCTTCGGAGTTCGTCTTCCTGGGCGTCGCCTTCCTCGCCGCACTGCTCGTCTCCCGTTGGCCCCGGCGAGCCGGGGCCCGGCGCAGTGAGTCGATCCGTCGCCTGCTCGCTCGGGTCGCGCTGGCGACGGTGGCGCTGCTGACCTTCGCCGGCGCCTTCCTGCTCGGTGAACTGCAGGCGACCCGACAGCCGGGCCCCTACCTGGTCGGCGCCGAGGATCGCTCGGTGACGCCGCAGGGGATTGCCGCCGCCGACTTCGCCGCCGCCCACCTGCCGCCCCGCAGTCGCCTCCTGACCGATCGCACCACCGCCACCCTGCTCGGCTCCTACGGCGGCATGAACCCGATCTTCGGCCGCTACGCCAGAATCTCGCTGCCCCACGTCCTCTTCGCGCCGGGCTTCGAACACGCCGACGAACGGGTCATCCACGGGCAGTCGCTTTCCTTCGTCGTCGTCGACCGGCGGCTGAGCCGCGAACCGCCGCTGATCGGCTACTACGTCGAGTCCGACGAACCGGGCGCCTTCGTCCGACGCAAGGCGGTCGGGCCCAGGGTCCTGCGCAAGCTGCGCTCGGTGCCCGGCGTCAGCAAGATCTATGACAACGGGCAGATCGTCGTCTACGACACCTCGGAGCTGACCCGATGAGCCGGCCCGCGGCGCTGGTCCGCCGGCACCGGGCCCTGCTGTCCAACGCCGGCTCGATGGTCGGCGCGACGCTGGCGACCTCGCTGCTCGGAGTCGCCTTTTGGTTCGTCGCCGCGCGGCACTTCACCCAGGCCGCGGTGGGGGTCGCGGGGGCGGCGGTCTCGGCGATGCTGCTGATCGGCTTCGTCGCCAGCTTCGGCCTGGGGACGCTGCTGATGGGGGAGCTGCCGCGGCGCGAGGGCGCCCAGCGCTCGCTGCTCAGCGCGGCGCTGCTCAGCGCCGCGGCGGCGGGCGCGGCGCTCGGGCTGGCCTTCGCGCTGCTGGCGCCGCTGATCGCCTCCAACCTGGCGCCGCTCAATGAAACCGTGCTCGCCCTGCTCGCCTTCGCCCTGGCGACCGCCCTTACCGCGCTCGCCTACGTCCTCGACCAGTCGCTGATCGGGATGCTGCGCGGCAGCCTGCAGCTGACCCGCAACGTCGTCTTCGCCGCCGTCAAGCTCGGCGGCCTGCTGGTCATCGCCGGGCTCGTCACCGACCCTGGCGCGGCCTGGATCTACGGCTCCTGGGGCGTGGGAATCGCGATCTCGCTCTCGATCCTGCTCCGCTTCTACGCCCGCCGTCCGGCCGGTGAAGAGCTGCGCCCCGACTTCGCCTCGCTGCGTGAGCTGCGACGGGCCGCTGCCTCGCACGCGGCTGTCAACCTGGCGCTGGAGACCGCCGACCTGGCGATGCCGATCCTGATCGTCTCGCTGCTGACGCCCGCCGAGAACGCCAGCTTCTACATCGCCTGGCTCGTCGTCGGCTTCCTGGTGATGGTGCCGCTCTCGCTGAGCAGCGTCGCCTACGCGATCGACTCCGGCGAGACGGTGACCGAGCTGACCGACCCGGTCGAGGGCGTGCTCGTCGCGGTCGAGCCCGGCCGCGGCGACGGCGAGGAGGATCGCTTCCGATTCACCCTCGGCGCCTCGCTTGCCTTCGCCGTGGTGGCGACCGTCATCCTGATTCCCGCCGCCGAGCTGTTGCTCGAAATCTTTGGCAGCGGCTACGCCGAGGCCGCCACGGCGCTGCGGATCATGACGCTCGGTGTCTTTCCGCTGGTCATCAAGACCCATTACGTCGCGATCCACCGGGCGCGGCGCACTCTGCGCCGTGCCCTGCCGCTGGCCTGGGCGGGGACGGCGCTGGAGCTCGGCGGAGGCGCTCTCGGCGCTGCCCTGGGTGGCCTCGACGGGGCTGCCTGGGGCTGGCTCGCCGGCCTCGTGATCGAGGCGATCGCGATGGCCCCGGACGTGCTCGGGCGAGAGGCGAGGATGGGCCCGCGATCGGTTAGCCGAGCCGCACCCTGAACGCGGTCCGCCGCGGCTTCGATCTGTCGCCGGAGGAGTCGACGGCGGTCGCGCTGACCCGGTAGGTGCCGGGTCTCAGGTCGCGCCCGTGGAGGAGGCGGCTCAGGGCCACCTCTCCGCGACGTGAGGCGCGGCGAATCGTGGTCTCGAAGGTCCTGCCGCCGCTCGTCGTGACCGAGAACGTCACCCTGGCTTTGCGCGAGAGCCTGTAGGAGACCTTGTGGCGGCGGCCCCCTGCCTTCCTTGGCTTGCCACCACGGTGCGGAGTGGGGGTCGAGATCGTCGGCAGCGGAGCGCTGGGCGAGCCCTGCGGCGTCGTTACCGCGACCGATTCGACCGCGAGTGCGGGCGCCGACTGATCGGCGGAGTTGGGGCCGCCGTAGAGCGAGCTAGCGACCACTTCGCGGTAGGCGGCGAGGGAGCTCGCCGAGGAATCGATCCGCCAGTCCTCCTCCTGGTTGCGGTCGAACCAGACGACCGCATTGACCCGGGGGAAGCTCTGCGGAATCGTCTTCAGAAAGCCTTCGCGGATCCAGGCGGCCTTGTCGCCGCCGATCTCACTCGAGGAGACCTCGGTGATGATCACCGGCTTGCTGCTGAGCTGGGTCAGCTGGGCGTAGGAGGAGGAGAAGACCTGGCTGAGGCTTTCCCAGCGGTTGACGCCGACGCCGGCGGTGCCCCAGTTGTAGCCGTCCAGACCGGTGTAGTCGACCCATTCGTCGCCGGGGAAGTAGGCCTTGAAGGGGTAGCTGCCGTTGTCGACGTTGGCCGACCAGACCCACCTGACGTTGGTTGCGCCTTCTGCCCGGAAGACGGAGACGACGTGGCGCCAGGCGGCGACGAAGTCACCGGGGTCGCCGCTCCAGCCGTACCAGTTGCCGTTCATCTCGTGGCCGAAGCGGATCAGGATTTCGCCGAAGGGCATCGCCTTCGCTTCGCGCGCCGCCCGCCGCAGCTCGGAGTCGAGGTTGCCGGCGGCGATTTCCGCGAGCGGGATGGTCGGACCGCCGTAGCCGGACCTGTAGAGCTGCCAGCTGACCAGCGGCGTCTCGCCGCGGCTGCTCAGGTTGGCAACCTCGGTGCTGGTGAGCAGCGGTTCGCTGAGGTTGCTGTAGTCCATGACGATGTCCGGCTTGCGGCCGACCATCGCCGCGTACTGGTCGAGGACCTGGCCGCTTTCCGGGGCGCCCACTTCGCCCTGCGCGGCGTCGTAGACGCCGAGGCGGATTGCCGCGGAGGCGCTTGCCGCGGTCGCGAATCCGGCCGCCAAGGCCAATAGCAGGCAGAGGCCGAAGGCCCGGGGGAGGAGGTGGCGGAGCGCACGGTGCACCTCCCCTTAGTCGTCGCTGCGCAAAGCCCGCCGGAGGGGCTGCAAGCCCCCTGGACGAATGTTCTAGCGACGGTGACGACGTCGCACCAGGAAGACCGCTGCCAGCGCGATCAGGACCGCAACGGCAAGTCCGATCGCCGCTGCGTAGACGATGTATCTGCCGTGCAGCTTGTGGATCAGCCGGTAGAGCAATGAGGGCTGGCCATAGCCGCCGCTGGGCGGGGAGGGGGCGGTTGCCGGGCCGCGGGCGTAGCTGACCGGGGTGGCGAGGAGCCCGGCCCGGTCGAGCGCGTAGAACGGCGAGGAGATTGCCTTCCGGAAGGCATGCAGCGCTGCGGGCGAGCTGTCGACCCGCGGGTCGAGGCCGCTGCTTTCGCCGGCGCCTTCGAACGGCGCGTCGAACCAGACGACAGCCCGGATTCGCGGCATCTTCGGGATCTCCCGGGTCAACGCGCTGCTGACCCATTCGGCCTTGTTGCCACCGCTCTCGGAGGAGCCGGTCTCACCGACGATCATCGGTCGGTCGCTGATCCGGGCGATTTCTTCGTAGGTGTTGTCGACGATGCTCGTGAACGAGTTCCATTCGCCGGCCTGCGCCCAGTTGAAGCCGTCGAACCCGACCCAGTCGACCCAGCGGTTCCCGGGGTAGAGGTCGCGAAAGGGGAATTGACCGCCGGTGTTCACGTTCGGGGTCCAGACCCACTGCACGTTGGTCGCTCCCTGTTCGCGGAAGAGGCGAACGACCCGCCGCCAGACCGCGCGGAAGCGGTAGGAGTTGTTCCCCTCGACGCCGCGGCCCCAGGGGTACCAGTTGCCGTTCATCTCATGTGCGAAGCGGACCAGAATCGGGCGGCCCCAGCTGCGCGCGGCGCGCGCCGATTCGCGGATGTAGCGGTCGAACCTGCCGCGCTGGATCTCCCGCAGCGGGAAGCTCTTGCCCGAGTAGCTGAACGGCTCCCAGGCGATCATCGGCACCGCGCCGCGGTCCCAGATCGCATTGAGCTCCGCCGGTTCGAAGGGGATCGAGTCCCACTGCCTGTAGTCACTGACGATGACCGGATCGCGGCCGACCAGCCTGCCGTAGGCCTCGATGCGATCCGGGTGGACGCCGGCCTCGGGCAGATATACCCCGAGCGCCACCGAGGGTTGGGGCGCCGTCGCGCCCGCCTGACCGGCGCCGGCCGTCAGTGCGATCAAAGCGACCAGCACCAGCGCAAGCCGGACGCTGGTGCGGCCGCGAGCCCCGTTCATTGGCGCCCGACCCGGGCCGCTTTCAGCCTAATTTGCGGTACCGAGAACCAGCAGACGAGCGTGGCTGCGGCGAGGGCGCCGGCGTAGAGCGCGTAGGGGAGGCGGATGGCGGCGTCAGAGAACGGCAGCGCCAGGGGGATCCCGGGACCGGTGACCAGATCGCGGACCAGGTGCGCGGCGAAGCCGAAGGCGATGCCCAGCAGCAGCGGCCGCCAGCGGGGCAGCATGGCGGCAGCCAGGAGCGGGACGATGACCGCGAGGGCGCAATGGAGATACGGCCGCGGGGTGCCCGCGGTGAGGAAGCCGACGCCAAGATGCTGGGGCGCGTGGTCGAGGTCGATCGCGACGCTGGCCAGGAGAGCGGCGCCGATGAAGGTGGGCGAGAGGGCGTACCCGCAGAGTCCCAGCACGATCAGCGCCAGGGCACAGGTGGCGAGGTGAGCGGGCTCATCGACGAATCCATAGAAGGGGCTGCCGACGTAGGCGCCCGAGAGAGCCCAGCCGAGATCGAGGCCGAGCA
>CAZQET010000318.1:0-2030 GCA_964591825.1 uncultured Conexibacteraceae bacterium | reverse complement strand
GGATCTCCCGCTACCGCAGCTTCACCGGCTTGCTACCGGAAATAGCATCCATCACCATCGGCATCCTCGGCGCCCGCTTCCGCGTCGAAGCAGGCGGGCTCGCATGCGAAGCCCAGACCGAAGCCAACCACCCCGGCGTCGGCATAGCCGGAAACTCAGCCGAAGCCCCCGAAACCGGCCTTCGAAGGACGGGCGAAGTCGAAAACATGACAGCCGAAAGAGGCAACAGGATACCGCTCAGCGGTGGCGGCCTCTGCGCCTTCGGCGGCGAAGCAGAATTCGGCGGCATAGGATTAATCCGCAACCTACCGCGCGACGCGAAGCTCAGGATCACCCTAATCTGAGTTGTAGACGGGGCGGACGGCCCTGAACGACGACGCCGCGCCCGCCGCTTCCTTGCGACGGGCGCGGCGTTTCCCGTGCGCTCCCTAGAAGGTGAAGCGCGTCAGGCGGCGCAGCAGCCCGAGCCGGCGCAGGACCGGCTTGCGGTAGGTGCGCTTCGTGTCGGTGGCGTTCATGTTCGTGGTGCTCCTTGTCGGTTCCGCGAGTCGGCTATCTGCAGAGCGTCGAGGCGCCCGCCCAGTTGGTGGCCGTGAAGGACCACTGCGTGAGCAGGGACTGGTTGCTCTTCGTGGCCGTCAGGACCACGCCGGCCGTCGACGGGCCGTTGCTCGAGAACGGCGCCGAGGCGACCGACCCGTTGCTGATCGTGAGGTTGTCGACCGCGTCCGCCGGGTTGTTGGCGGTCGGGTCGGTCAGCGAGCCGCCCTCGGCGCCGAGGCCGGAGAGTCTGTCGGAGACCGTCACCTGCTGCTGCTTCGGCGGCCCGAGGATCAGGCCGGTGACGACGCACGACGGGCCCGTCACGTCCTGGCTCGCCCCGGTCTGGTAGGCGCCCAGGTCGCAGCCGGAGCCGCCGTGGATGAAGAACCGCTGGTCCGTCAGCGGGCACTTCGCCGCGTCGCCGACGCCGATCGCCGGGCTGCCCGCGGGCAGCGCGAGCGTCGGCGTCGGGCCGCCGTTCGACGTCGTCGGCACGAGGCTCGGCTCCTGGCCGGCGAACGTCACCCCGCAGCTGCTGTCGCTGTCGAGGCTGTGGTCCTGGCTCGTCGCCGGGTTGTCGCAGTTCGGCTCGCCCAGCCCGGCCGGGTCGTTGTCCGCGACGATCGAGTTGTTGAGCGTCAGCGTCCCGGCCGTCTTGCTGATGCCGCCGCCGAAGTTGTTGGCCACGGTGACGTTGTTCAGCGTGAGCGCGCCGGCGGTGGTGATGCCGGTGCTGTTGCCGTCGTTGATGCTCGACTCGTTCACGGTCGCGGTCGCGCCCGTCGAGACGGCCAGCTGGATGCCGTTGTTGCCCGACAGCGCCATGCCCCAGAGGTTGGCGGTGCCGTTGTCGCGGATCACGGCGTTGGTGTTGTTGGACGCGGTCGTGACCAGGAAGCCCTCGAACGTCGCGGTGACGCCCGAGTTGACCGTGATCAGGTCGGAGTCCGGCGGGTTCTGGTTGGTGCCGTCGATGCGGGGGCCGCCGCCGACGGTCGGCTCCTGGATCGAGTGGTCGCCCGTGATCGTGAGGTTCTTCGTGATCGTGGGCAGCGGGCCGGTGGGCGCGTAGCGCCCGTCGGCGAGGATGATCGTGTTGCTGGCGTCGCCGTTCGTGTTCGCGGTCGTGATCGCCGCCGCCAGCGTCCCCGCGCCGGGCGCGGGGGTCAGCACGGCTGCGTCGGCCTGAGCCGCGAAGCCCAGCGCCGCCGCCGCGATGCTCGCGGCGACCAGCGGGGCCTTCCAGCGCGCCAGCCGCGGTGCGGCTGTCCGATGGGTCATCGGGAGTGCTCCTTCCAGAGCGTGTCGGGATGTGCGTTGCGTCGGATCCCGCCACCGCGCCGCCGTCCACACGAGGACGGCGGCGGGGGCGGTTGCTGCTGGCGGCCTAGAAGTTGGCCTGGTAGCCCAGGCGCAGCTTCGTCAGCCACGTTGTCGGCAGGGGGTCGTACCCCTGCACGGCCATGCGGCTCTGCGCGGCCGGCGAG
>CAZQET010000317.1:0-1874 GCA_964591825.1 uncultured Conexibacteraceae bacterium | reverse complement strand
GCAGTTTCGCTCCGAGTCCTCTGCCGCCACCAGCAGATGGGGCACGGCGGCGTGCGTGGCATAGAGGAGCCCTTTGAGATTGAGGTCGATCATCCGGTCCCACTCGCCTGTGGGCGCGTCCTCGATCGGGCCGAGCAGCATCACGCCGGCGTTGTTGACGAGGATGTCGAGGCGGCCGAGCTCGTCGACCGTACGGTCGACCGCGGCGACCGCCTGCTCCTGGACCGCGATGTCGGACTGGATCGCGAGGGCGGTGTGTCCGTCGCCGCCGAGCGCGGCGGCCAGCCGCTCCAGTCGTTCCAGGCGCCGGGCCGCCAGGGCGACCTTGGCCCCCTCCGCGGCAAGCGCCCGCGCCGTCGCCTCGCCTATACCGCTGCTGGCGCCGGTGACGAGCGCGACCGCTCCCTCGAGTGCATTGGCCATCCTGCCCGGTTACTCCCCGGGTCGGCCCAGTTCAAATCACGGCGAAGCTAGTCCACGCCGACCCGGAGAACGGCGGCGCCCCGGAAGCGACCGGCCCGGAGGTCGTCGAGGGCTTCGTTCGCCGCCTCGAGCGGGTAAGCGGTCACCTCCGTGCGCACCGGGATCCGCGGCGCCAGGGCGATGAACTCCTCGCCATCGGCCCGCGTCAGGTTGGCGACCGAGCCGAGCGTGCGCTCGCCCCAGAGGATCTCGTAGGGGAACGCCGGGATGTCGCTCATGTGGATGCCGGCGCTGAGCACGCGGGCTCCCTTCGCGGTCGCTCGCAGGGCCGCGGGCATCAGGTCCCCGACCGCGGCGAAGACGATCGCTCCGTCGAGCTCTTCGGGCGGGCGGCGCAGAGAGGAGCCGGCCCACTCCGCCCCGAGCTCGCGGGCGAATGCCTGCGTCTCCTCGTCGCCCTCGCGGGTGAAGGCGAAGACGCGCCGGCCCTGGTGGACGGCGACCTGGCAGAGGATGTGCGCGGAGGCGCCGAAGCCGTAGAGCCCGATCCGCTCGGCGTCGCCCACCAGCCGCAGCGCCCGGTAGCCGATCAGCCCGGCGCACAGCAGTGGCGCCGCCTGCCGATCGGGGTAGCCGTCCGGGATCGCGAAGCAGAAGCGCTCGTCCGCGACCACCTGCTCGGCGTAGCCGCCGTCGACGTCGTAGCCGGTGAAGCGGGCGTTGTCGCAGAGGTTCTCTCGCCCGCTACGGCAATAGCGGCACTCGCCGTCGGTCCAGCCGAGCCAGGGGACGCCGATCCGGTCGCCGGGCGCGAATCGCTCCGCCCCCTCCCCCGCCTCGACGACCGTGCCGACGATCTGGTGCCCCGGGACCAGCGGCAACTTCGGCCGCGCCAGCTCACCGTCGAGGATGTGCAGGTCGGTCCGGCACACACCGCAGGCGGAGACGGCGATCAGGATCTGGCCCGGGCCGGGCGTCGGGGCGGGCAGGTCGGTGGGCTGGAGCTCTCGGCGGCCTGCCTCGAGGACCATCGCGCGCATCGGCCAATGATCGCGCAGCCCGGCAGTACACTCGGCCAGTGGAGTTCGGGATCGGCTACTTCCCCACCCATGACGCCGCCCCACCCGGCACCGTGGCCCGCCTGGTCGAGGAACGGGGCCACGAGTCCCTCTTCTTCGCCGAGCACACCCACATCCCGGCGAGCCGGGCGACGCCATACCCCGCGGGTGGCGATCTGCCGCGCAAATACAGCCATACCTATGACCTCTTCGTCGCGCTGACCGCGGCCGCCGAGGCGACCTCGAGCCTGCGGGTGGGGAGCGGCATCTGCCTGGTGATCCAGCGCGATCCGATCACGACCGCGAAGGAGGTCGCGTCCATCGACCGCGTCTCGGGCGGACGCTTCGAGTTCGGCGTCGGCGCCGGCTGGAACCGCGAGGAGATGGAGAACC
>CAZQET010000316.1:0-2061 GCA_964591825.1 uncultured Conexibacteraceae bacterium | reverse complement strand
CGGTCATATGGAACCGGCAGCCTCAAACCGCATACGAACGCTGACGGCTCAGAATCTTGGTACGGCCGCTGGTACGTCGAAGACTTGATGACCGGCAAGCCAAAGCAGGTCCGGCGCAAGGTCGGGCCGAAGCGGCGGCCGGGATCGACTGAGGGATTGACCAAGCGGCAAGCTGAGAAACGCCTAGCCAAACTCATGGCTGAGGCGGGAGCCATCGACTCCGCCGACGCGGCCCGAACGCTCGGTTGGGCAGCCGAGACGATGTTCGGCGCGATGGTCGCCGCCGAACCGCAGACGGTGGACACCTACCGCCGCGACTTCGATAACCACCTACGCCCCAAGCTCGGCGACAAAGCCCTGACGAAGATCGTTCGAGAGGACTATGAGGCCATCATCGCGGCGATGGTCAAGGGGTACGGCCGCAAGAAAAAAGGCTACTCCCCGAAGACGATTCAGAACGTCATCCGGCTCGCCTCTCGGATTCACAACTACGGTCGCGGCCGCTCCCCGCAGTGGTGCCCGACCAACCCGGCCGAAGGCGTCGAACTGCCGAAGGTCGAGCAGGGCGAGGACGTGGCCCACTTGACCCAAGGCGAAGCCGCAAAGCTGCTGGCGGCCATCGAACCCCCGGAGGCCACCTGGGGCGAGTGGGAGGCTTGGAGCGATTGGGCGCTGCTGGATTTCGCCCTATGGCTGACGGCGACTATGGCCGGACTCCGGCAAGGCGAGTTGATCGCGCTCCGGCGTAAGGACTTGAAGTGGTTGGAGTCGAAGATCGGCGTTCGCAAGAACCGGACCCGCAAACACGGCGACCGCACCCCCAAGAGCAAAGCGAGCCGCCGGGACGTGCCGCTGCCGGACCTGCTCGCGGTCGTGCTGGATGCGCTGCTGAGGCGGTCGAAGTTTCAAGCCGACGATGCGCGCGTGTTTGGCAACCCCGAGACGGGCGAGCCGATTTCCCCCAAGGCAATGGACGAACGCCTAGAGGCGGCCGCCAAGGCGGCGGGCATCCGGTCGATCAGCTTCCACGGCCTGCGCCACACGTTCGGGACTCAGTGCGCCCGCGCCGGGGTGCCGATGCGGACCCTTCAGCAATGGATGGGTCACGCCCGGATAAGCACGACCGAAATCTATGCCGCCTTTGCCGAAGATCAGGCGGAGGTCGCGATGGTCGAAAACGCCTTCGCCACGTTGTCTCATTCATTGCCTCATTCCGAGCAAAACCACGCCCAACCAACGGCAACCATCCCGGCCTAAATCGGCTCTAGAAAGCCAAGCGGTCGTCTAGCCCTCCACGCTGCGCACAGTTGAGGGCCTTGTGTCCCTCACGGGACGTGATGGTTCGACTCCATTCAGCCGCACTTGAGACTGCGCAGGTGCGCTCGGCTAGCCCTTTGGGGACGTGCGCAGTTGCTCGAATGCTGCTGGGACCGGGCCGCGCAGGCGCCAGCCGCCTTCCTGGCGGATGAGGATGCCCTGCTGGCTGAGGCGGGCGAGGGCGGTGGTGACCGAGGGGCGACGGGCGGCGACCAGCTCGCCCAGCAGGCTGTGGGTGAGCGGCAGGGGAACCTCCACCCAGCCGCCGCGCATCGAGCCGAAGCGATCGGCGAGATGCCAGAAGAGCATGTTGAGGCGGGTCTCGACGCGGCGCTGGCCGACGATTGCAGCGAGGATCGCCTGGTAGCGGGCGCGCATCAGCCCCCGCTGGAGAAGGGCGATCGCGATCTCCGGATAGGGCGCGGCCCGCTGCGCGAAGTCAGCGTCCAGGAGAGCAACCCGCGACCTCTCGATCACCGTCCACTGTGACTCGGTCGGAATGCTCGACCATTCGCCGATCCGGTCCCAGGGCCTCAGCACGTCGCCGCTGCCGAGCAGCTCTGCGCCAAAGCGCTGGCTGTGGGCGACACGGCGGCAGAGCGTGCCCGAGATCACGAGCAGCCCGAAGCCGGAGCGATCCAGCTCGCCGGAGGCCTCGACGTCCCATGCCCCCGGAACGAGCCCCTGAACCCGTGCGAGGCAGGTGCGCTCGGCCACGGCCCGTTTCGGCGCCGCGATCGCGGC
>CAZQET010000315.1:0-1542 GCA_964591825.1 uncultured Conexibacteraceae bacterium | reverse complement strand
CCGCCGATCGGGCGACGCCAAACCGGCTCGCGGCGGCGCCTGACCGGCGTGGGTTTCGGGCGCCGCCGCGCGGAACCAGCCCCGGCGACCTCTAGCCCTCGAACTCACCGCGCTCGACGAGCACATCCCAGCTTACGTAGTGCGCACGGCTTGCCTGACCTCTCGCGTGTGAATAGGCTGGGCGTGCGGGCGGCGGAGCGGGCGGATCCCCCGCCGTTCTGGGCGATGCTCGCGTTCGACGCGAGGGCGGCGAGGCTCCGCGATGCGGTCGGATCGGGCCCGATCCGGCTCGATTCGGGCAGTACTGCCACATCGGTGTTGTTGACCTGCGCGATGGCTGACGTAAGCTGATGGCATGGAGCGACGCGAGTACGACGTGGTGCTGGTCCCCGAGGCCGAGGGCGGCTTCAGCGTTTTCGTGCCCGACCTCCCGAGCGTCGCCACCCAGGGCGAGACGGTCGAGGAGGCGCTCGACATGGCCCGCGACGCGATCGAGGGCTACCTCGAGGTCATGCGTGACCAGGGCTGGCCGGTCCCGACGGTCCGGCGCGAGCGCGTCGCCGTCGAAGCTGCGTGAGCGACAAGCTCCCCGCGATCAAGCCGCAACGGCTGATCCGCGTCCTCGAAGCCAAGGGCTGGCAGCACCGCCGCACCCGCGGCAGCCACCACTACCTCGTTCACCCGGAGCGCCGCGACGCCATCGCCTCCCCGTTCACAACCGCGACGTCAAGCCCGGCCTCCTCCTCAGCATCCTCAAGACCGCCGGCATCAGCCGCGACGAGCTGCGCGAGCTGCTGTGACGGTGGCCTCGATGATCGTCGAGCGGCTCGCTCGGCTGATGGATCCGACCTACATCGCCGTATGGCTCCGCAAGCCCGTGCCGGCGCTCGATGGGCGCGGGTGGTTTCGAACCAGCGACCTCTCGCGTGTGAAGCGCCCGGTTTCCGACGCCGCAAATCCCGCAACAGCCGACCAGATCGGCAGATCTGCGCAGACGAGCACCCTCCCCGTACGACTCAAGAAGGCTGAAACCGGCGACGTTTTGGCCCAACGATTGACCCAACGGTGCTCGCCGTAGTGGTCGCGGGAGCGGCGTCAAACCCACGTTCGGCACCAGATCGAGATCCGTGGAGGAGCCGCGCGGGGTTCACAGCGTGAGCGCGCTGCGTGGGTGGTGGTGACGAAACTACGCACCTCGCGTCGGTCGTGCAGTAGCTGGCGCCGCGTGCGAGCAGCCGCGTGAGCAGCCGATTCGCCCTGAGCGACACGCCGCGCTGTCCTTCCATGTACGCACATCACGTCGTACACCCGGAGATCGCCATGATTACGATCGGCGTGCGCAAGCCGGCCCGCAACGCCAGCGCCATCCATCAACGAGCTAGACGAGACGAAGGAGCCCGCCCTCATCATTCGGCGCGGCCGACCGGTCGCCTACATGCTGCCGGTGAGTTCGTGAAGGGCATGGCCGCCGGCGACCGCGAGCTGGCGCGCGGCGAGACGACCTCGCTCACCGAGGCCCGCGGCCCTCCTCGACGCTGACGA
>CAZQET010000314.1:0-18504 GCA_964591825.1 uncultured Conexibacteraceae bacterium | reverse complement strand
TGGCGTCCCGCGCCAGCCTCTTGACGATGCAAACCACACCAAGGCGATCTACGTTGCCCGCGCTGCCTAGTCCAGCGGCGTGGGAAAGGCCGCGAATCAAGCGCACCACCGAGCGGCTTCAAGCGCCTAACGGCGACCTTTATCTGCGGAGGCCGAGCGAAACCTCCGACATCCGAATCAAAGATCCGAGCCAAGAGCTGAGACGGCTTCTGGCAGCCCTGGACGGCACCCGTACTCGTGCAGAGTTGAACGAGGAGTTCGGCGAAGCGCAAGTCGAACGCCTTGTCGTCCAGCTTGGGGAGCTGGGGCTCGGGGAGGATGCCTCCGATGACGAACTGATCGCTCCGAAGACGCGAGCACGGTTTGACCGCCAGCTGCGCTATTTCAGCGACGTTGCGACCGGGCAGACTCCATCCCAGTGCCAGGCCAAACTGGAAGACACGCGCATCGCTGTCCTTGGGGTTGGCGGACTGGGTGGCTGGTCGGCGCTGACGCTTGCGTGCTGCGGTATTGGCGAGATGCTGCTGGTCGACTTCGATACGGTCGAGTTGAGCAATCTTAATCGCCAGGTTCTCTACGCAGAGAGCGACATAGGCAGGCCAAAGGCGACGGTAGCCGCTGAACGCCTTGGTGCTTTCAACTCCGCGATGCGACTCGAGGCTCGCGAAGAACGGCTCGACAGCGAAGAGGCAGTTGCAGTCGTGATCGACGGCTACGACCTCGTGATAAATGCGGTCGACTGGCCGGCCCACGACATCGAGCTATGGGTCAATTCTGCCTGTTTTGAGGCCAAGATCCCCTACATCGCGATGAGCCACTACCCCCCGCTCGCACGGGTCGGGCCGCTCTACGTGCCGGGGGAAACTGGCTGTTACTCCTGCCAAGAGATCGCCCACAAGCGCGCCTATCCGCTTTATGACGTGGCAGTAGAACAGCAGCGAGCCGAGCCATCACCGGCCGCGACACTAGGTGCAGCCTGCGCCTTGATTAGCGGTCAGATAACCCTGGACGTCATGCATCATCTCACTGGTCTGGCAAAGCCATCCACCTTCGCGGTAAGCCACATCTACGACCTGCGGACGATGGACGTTCAACGAGAGCCGGTCGACCGCGAGCCGGAGTGTGATGTATGCGGAAGCGTGTGATCAAATCGCCGCATCCCCCGTATAACTCCCACAAGAGGCTCAATCAGGCGCTCTTCGTGGCTACGGGAAGCCCCTGCGAGAACCTGTCGCTATCGGAGTTACGCCAGCTTTTCGGGCCGCTGGCCTATCTAGGTCGTCAAGAGCGATGCTCATCGGTCTCTCCGGGCCTTCCGCTTCCGGCGTGGTGGACCCGGCGGCGGACCGAACTCAGGACTTCCGGCAGAACTGAGCGCATCCGGCAGGGCGGGCGGCCGCTCAGGAAAGCGGGGTGCGCTCGACTGGCGCGAAATCATAATCCGCGTGTCGGGAGGTTCGAGTCCTCCTCCGATCGCTTGTAGCCGATCTCCGCCGACCCGATACCGGCTTATCCCCTGACAGTGGATCAACGGTGGACCAAGCGCTTCTGGGCCGAGCAGACTGCCGAAAGGCGCAGGATCTCGGGGAAGCGTCCGTGGAATCTCTTAACAAAGCGCCGATCGTTCGAGCCCGCTCATATCACTGCCGCGCCCGGCGTCGTATCACTCTCGTATCACGGATCGCCGCGCATCACCCCGCATAGCCTCGCGCGGCGATTTCAATTTGGCGCTGCGCGTGGCTATGCGGGAAATACCTCGCTATCGGGGAGACAGGATTTGAACCTGCGACCGCTCGGCCCCCAGCCGAGTGCGCTACCAGACTGCGCCACTCCCCGTGGGTGGCCTACATTCTGCCTGATTCGCCCGCGGCGGTAGCTCAATGGTAGAGCCTCAGCCTTCCAAGCTGATGATGCGGGTTCGATTCCCGTCCGCCGCTCTCGCCGGCAATCGTGAACTGACGCTGGCCTTGCCAGGCGACCCCTAAGGCGATTCCGGCAGTGGCGTGGCCGGCCTCAGGACCATCGATGCCACGCGACTTGGATCCTTGGCCTCCGCGTAGACGCTGACCCGCAGGCGCTCTTGCCAGGCACGCTCGGCGAGCGTCTCCACCTCTCGCTCGCGACTCAGGTACCGGTGCTCGCCGTCTTTCGTCTCCAGGACGAAGCCCTCGAAGTCACCGAAGCGATCGAAGACGAGCGCGGCGATCTTGCCGCTGCGCTCCGTGCACTCCGGGTCGTGATCCGGATCGTGCTCGGCGTCATCAACCCGCGGCGCGTGCTTCTTCCGCGACTCCGGTTCGCCGAAGGGCGACGGCAACACCCGTCTCGGCTCCCCGCCGAACGCCCTGACCCGGCTGCCAAGGACGGCTATGTAGCGCCCGACGACGGGATGCCAGCGGCTGTCGATGGGAATCGCCTCGGCAATCCAGCGCATCAACGAGAGCTGCCGTTCCTCACGAAAGAGCAGTGAATCCTTGGTCCGCACCGGAATCGTCAACTGGAAGGCACCGAGAACACGGCGCCACTCTGAGTACCTGTACTCGGTCCGACCCATCGCTGAGTCCGGGACCTCTTCCACTCGCCGCCTTTTCTCCTCGGCCTCCGTTGGGTGTCGCACCTCCTTCTGCCGCAACTTCGCAGAATGGGCGTTCGTCACCTGTCGGACCACGACCGTGAATTGCTCGCCGGGTCGAATGCCCTGCGGCGGCTCGACCGTCAGCAGCCCGGCGAGATCCGCGCCGGCGCGTGCCGGCACGGGTATGTAGGTGACTCCCTGCGTGGGACACCGCAGGGTGTGGTTGTCGGAGCGCGTCAGACGATGAGCTGCGTACATTCGTGATGCCATGTCGAGGATCTCATCCGCCTCGATCGCCGGCAGGTACAGGCTTGCGACGCTGTCCTTGGGCGTGTCGCCCCAATCGATCATCAGCTCGTCCGGTTGCTGCCCGGATTGCAAACCCGCAGGCGTTGGCTGGATCTCGAACGTGGTGCAGGCCGTCGCCGAACCTACGTCGCTCCAGGCCAGGTTGCGCTGGGCCAACTTGTCCCAGTTGGACGGGTCCTTGCCGAGCGGAATCGCCACCGGATCGAACGACACCTCCGCGATCAGGCACTGGTGAAGGTTCCTCAGAATCGATTGCTGGATCGACAGCGGGGGGTTGGTGGGGTCCAGAAAAGGCCCGCTGGGATGGAGTGCGTCTCGGCGGGCCGGCAGTACCGCCGAGAAGGGCTGGTTGATATCCAGCCAGCAACCGAAGTAGGTCTCGACTTCGCTGCCATCGGGGTGCGCCTCGATGCGTTGCACGTTGCCGAGCCTGACGCCGCCCACTTCGCGCGAATCCGTCTGCTGCTCCATCCCGACGGCCGTGACATCGACCCGCGGTAGCGCGAAGAAGGGAATCGTCACGTATTCATCCCCCTGAATGCCGGCCAGCGGGATCGGCTGGCCGTCAGGGTTGCTCGTCGCCCGTCGATAGCGCTCGCCGGGCGGGTAGTCGTAAACGGCGCTGGTGGTCTGAGCCTGGAACATCCGAAAGAACACACGCACGTCGGTTGCGCCGATCAGGCCCACGTAACGCACTCGCGCGAGCGCAAAGTTGAAAACCGGGTGACCATTCTCGTCGCTGGGTTGCAGGTGAAGCGAGGAGTGCTCCTCATCGGGGGGCAGCACCGCTGGATCGTCGAACGACTGACCCCCCGCCGTCCCGCCTCCCGTCGTGAGGTCCTTTGCCACTCGCTGGATGAACTCCGGCGCGACTGGGGCACCGGAGCCCATTTGGTGACCGAACTTGACCTCGCCAGGACGCACTGTGAATACCCGAAGGTCGATGCTGAGCCAGGGAGGATCGCCGTGGAGGATGAACGGATTCGGCTGCTTGATCAGCTCGATTTCCGCCGAGGCGGACACATCGGCAACCGCAGCGCTGAGGGTGACAAATTCAGTCGGCCCGGAGAAGCCGAACGCCGGATCGCTGGGGTTCGCCCCGAAGTCGAGCTCGTAGTCGAAGGTGAAGCGCTGAACCTCGGGGCCATAGCCGCCCGTGGCCGGGATGTTGCCGGTGCATTTGATCTGCATGCCGGAAATCGGCGAGGCAACGGTCAGGGTCGAGGAGGGCCCGGCCACTCCAATCTCAGCGGCTGCATAGCCGTCGACCACGACCCGGAAGGCGTCCGCGACGATCGCGTTGGGGCCGTGCAGCCGGCGTCGCGCATCGACCTCGTCCTGCCCGATCGTGCTGCGGTTCACCACGAACTCGCAGCGACGTTCCGGGACGATTGCCGTGAAGAGCTCCTGCATGCCCGTCCGCGTGTCGGTCCACAACGGATGGAAGCCTTTGGGGCCGGCGTCGAGTCCAAAGTAATCGCCGATGAAGGTCAGCGCCGAATCTCCGTGCGACCATGGTGCGGCAACCGCCGGGTCCCAGGGCCGATCAGTGACCGTGAGGCGATCAAAGCTGGCACCGCCATCGAAAGACTGTGCCAAGAGAACGTCGATCAGGTACGCGGTCGGCTTCGGGCCAAACTCATAGAAAGAGCAACCGATCGTCCCGCGCGAGTCGGTGATGATCTGGGGGTGGAAGTGTTGCAGGTCACTCCGCAGCGGCCCAGTGAGCAGCGGCGCTCCCGACGCGCCCGTCGTCCACGAGTCGCCGCCATCGGTCGAGCGAGCGAAGTAGATGCGCGACACGCCCTCGCGATAATCCGCCCAAGCAACGGTGACGGTTTTTCCGTACGCGCAGGCCGTCGGATCGGTGAGCACGCGAAAGGTGCCACCGGGGAAGACCGGGAAGTCGCCGATGTAGGTCAAGTCCACCTGAAGCGACGAGATCCCCGTTGCGGGCGGGGTCGTGGCGGTGAAGGTGTCTCCGCCGTCCGTGGACCGGTGCAAGCTGATCTCATTGCCGCCGATCGAAGCGACGTAGATGGTGCCGTCGTCGGAGACGTTGATCTCCGGATAGACCGAGCCCGAGATGATGGCCCCCACGGCCGGAGTCGATCCTGAGCCGGGTCCGATCCAGGTGGCGCCGTGATCTCTCGTCCGAGCAAAGACGATGCCGCCGGGACCGTCCCAGACCGCATACACGTTCCCGTGGTGCGGGCTCGCCGGATTGGTGTCGCCCGCGACCCACTGCTTGTCGTCGCTCCCATCCTGGTGAATTTTCTTCGGCGCGCTCCATGTCTGGCCGCCGTCAGACGACTTGTAAACGACGATGCCGAGGGTTTCCCAGGTCGGCGGATTGTGTCCGGCCAGGCCGACGAGGAAGACGTTCCCGGTGTCGTCCCAGGCCAGGGTCGGATCGGTCATCACCGTGAAGCCCGGCATCGACAGTGGCGCCGATTCATGCCAGGACAGTCCGCCGTCAGTCGAGTACTCGGTCGCCAGCGTGAAGTCGTAGGTCTGGATGTTGTTGAACTTCTTCGAAGCGGCGACGACCTGCGTCGGGTCGTTGGGGTTGACGACGAGGCTGGACTCGCTCCTCGCGTTATTGGGGTTCACATCGTGGGTGACCTGGATGTTTCCGGCCACCCCGATCGCCCCTCAGGTCTGGCTGGGACGAGGCCTGAGTCGGCGCCGTTCGCTGCGCCTGATCAAGCCAAGGATGAGGGGTACGGCGAGGAACGCCGCAGCGATCAACCACTCAAATAGTCCGTTGCCCCCGTCGACGTCGAACCCGAACGCCGCCTCGATCCAGGTCGGAGTGCTCAGCGTAAGCACGAACAGTCCGGCGCCGGCAATGCTTGCTCCGACTTCGATTCCAAAACGCATTCTGGATCGCCGCTTCACGGACCAGCCTCCGTCCCGCTTGGACTCCCTCAACGGCGATCAAGAATAGTTGACTTAACTAGAAATTGGAGCCAAAAAAGTACGATAAAGGACTGAAGCTCAAACTTCGGCCCCGCGCGGCCGATGCCAACTTTCGATGGACGTCAGGCTGCATCGGCTCACGCTCGGTCTCGCTCTGGTCACGCTTGCCTTCGCTGGCTGCGGCGGTTCGGGGTCAGACGACCCAGCGAGCTCGGCGAGCGGCTCCGCGCTCTCCCCCTGGCCGCTCTTCGGGCGCGTGCCGGAACGCACGCAGTACATGCCGGCGCCGTCGCGGCGGGCGCTCGATCCGCCACTGCGCAAGGCCTGGTCGATCAACACGCACGCGCTGCTCGAGTTCCCACCGGCCGTGGCCGGTGGCGTCGCCTACCTGGTCAACAAGTACGGCAACTCCAAGGCGGTGCGGCTGCGCGACCGCAAGGTGCTCTGGGAACGGAACCCGACCCCAAGGACCGCGGCACCCCGACCGACGTCACCGCGCCGGTCTACCACGAAGGCAAGGTCTTCTTCGCCGACGTCAATGGTGACCTGCTCGCGGTCGACGCGGCGACCGGCAGGCGGGTCTGGGTGCGCAGGATTCCCGGCCATCTTGAATCGTCGCCAATGGCGGTCGGCGGCACGCTCTACCTGGGGACCGACACGACCAACGTGCTCGCCGTGCGCGCCTCCGACGGCAGGGTCCTCTGGCAGTTCAACTCGCCCGGCGCGATCAAGGCCAGCCCCAGCTTCCACGACGGTCGCGTCTTCGTCGCCGACTACGAGAGCGGCATGTTCTGCCTCGACGCGAAGAGCGGCAGGCTGCTCTGGCGCACCAACACCTCGAAGGTGCCGCCGTTCGGGAAGGGCGGCTTCTACTCCTCCCCGGCGATCGCCTTCGGGCGCGTCTACGCCGGTCGCGACGACGGCACCGTCTACGCCTTCGACGAAAGGACCGGCAAGATCGAGTGGGCGTTCCCGACGCACAACTTCGTCTACGGCTCGCCCGCCGTCGCCAAGGTTCCGGGCACGCCACCCACCGTCTACATCGGCTCCTACGACGAGCACTTCTACGCGCTCGACGCACGCGACGGCCATCTGCGCTGGCGCTACGACGTCGGCGGCGCCGTGCCCGGCACCGCGACGGTGATCGGCCACACCGTCTACGTCTCCAGCTTCAAGACCGAGCGGACGATCGGCATCGACGTGCGCACCCACCGCAGGACCTTCGACCTGAAGCAGGCCGGCTACACGCCGATGGTCTCCGACGGCCGCCGGCTCTACCTGATCGGCTACTACGAGCTGATCGGCCTGCAGCCGACCGCACGCTGAGCAGGACATCCCGGCGAGATGCGTCTACCCTCACGTGCCATGCGTCTCCACGTCGTTCTGGTCGCCCTGCTCTGCGGGGCGGCAGCCATCGGCGCGACAGCCGGCGGCGCCGCTGCCGAACCTGTCCCATGGGGCGCCGGCTGCATGCCGACGCCCGCCGGGGCGGTGCGCACCAGCGCCAACTGCGGCGCCAGCCTCTCCGAGGGGGTCGCCACCGCGCCGCCCGGCGCACCGCTCACCGTGAAGCGAGCGATAGCCGCGGCCGACCACCTGCGCGGCCGCCCCTACGTATGGGGCGGCGGCCACGCCAGCTTCATCTCCCATGGCTATGACTGCTCGGGCGCGGTCAGCTACGTCCTGCACGCCGCCGGCCTGCTCGACACGACGATGGTCTCCGGGCAGCTCGCCTACTGGGGAGACGCTGGCGTCGGGCGCTGGATCACCGTCTACGCCAACGCCGAGCACGTCTACATGGTGATCGCCGGACTGCGCTTCGACACCCGCGACGATCCGCCCGGAGTCCGTGGCCCGCGCTGGCATCGCGCCGAGGTCGAAGGCCAGCTCTTCGCCGCGCGCCATCCGGCCGGCCTCTGAGCCCTGCGCGCGAGCGGCGCCCGGGCTCGCGGGCGCTTCGTTTGCCCGCCCACTCGCCGGGGTGGCCGCCGGGGACCACCCAGCATAGGAGGCGAGAACAGGAGATACGCCGCAAGGGCGCCGAGCAAGGCAAAGCGATGCTGGCGAGGCGCCTCGAGGTCGGCCCTGAGAATCGAGCGGGGCAGCTAGGACTCGAACCTAGAATCGCCGGTTTTGGAGACCGGTGCCTTAGCCAGTTTGGCCACTGCCCCGAGGGACCAGCATCGTAGCGGCGTCTCTCGCGACGGAGTGCGGGCGGAGGGATTTGAACCCCCACGGGCCGAAGCCCACCAGGACCTAAACCTGGCGCGTATGCCAATTCCGCCACGCCCGCGTGGCTGCCCGCGGCACCGGACTTAACGCACGACCAACGCCGCGTCGCTTCCAGATTCTATGATCGTGGCGTGGCGGTTGGAGAGGTCAGGCCCGGCTACGAGCTGTGGCGGCCGAATCGGGAAAAGGCCGAGTCGATCACGACCAGGTTCGTGCTCGTCTTCCTGCTCGCGGCCACGGCGGCGATTGCGGCCCTGATCACGATCACCGGCTTCTCGCTGATGACGGGGGGCGGCGGCATGGGGGTCATCTGCCTGATCTACGCCGCGCTCTACGCCTTCTTCGCCTTCCTCGTCTTCCGCTGGAACCGCGGCATCCTCCCCGTTGCGGCGGCGCTCTCGACGATCCTGGCGATCTTCTGCGCGACCGGCGCCGACAGCTGGTTCGCGCGGGACAAGGCCGGCCTCGCCGAAGGCCTGATCTCGAGCTCGGCGATCGGCCTGCTCGTCATCGTCCTCCTCCTGCTCCAGGTGGTCGTCGTCGCCGTCTCCCTCTACGCCTTCAACCAGAACTGGCACGTCGAGGAGGAGCGCCCGATCGGCTCCGGCGAGGACTACGGCGCCGGCGCCAACCCCGACGACAGTGCACCGCTGCCGGCGTAGGTTTGGGTACGGCTCGTTAAGGGCCCGTGTCGAATCCGTCATAGAAGGCACAAATCAGCCGCTTTCAACCCGTTGTTGACCGGCAGCCACCGTATCGTCGAGCTTAGAATGGTCGAGAAGAGCGGCGGTGGAGGAACGGGTAGACTCGGAATCCTCAAAAGGTTCTGTCCGAAAGGTCGTGCGGGTTCGAATCCCGCCCGCCGCATCGCCAGAGGGATCTCCCCATGAGGAGCGCCGCGGAGGTCGAGCGAGTTACTTCGCTTTCTCGCATTGGAAAGAACAAGTGCGAGATCTCAAGGTTGACCGGCATCCCGCGCAGCACCGTGAGCAGCTGGCTCAATGGTCGCGCCCCACGGTTTGCCGTCGACCGAACACGCGGAGGCACCTGCCTGCGCTGCGGGGGTCTCGGTCATCCTTTCCCCAGCACGCTCGTCTACGAGTACGCCTACCTACTCGGTCTCTACCTCGGTGATGGCTGCCTTCTAAGGCACCCTCGCGGGGTTTATCGGTTGCACATCTTTCTTGATTCGGCGCACCCGGTTGTCGCCGCCGAGTGTGAAGCCGCAATGAGCCTCGTGATGCCAGCAAGCCAGGCGAGCTGCCGTCCCCATCCGCGCTGGAACATGCTCAACCTCGTCTCCTACTCCAAGCACTGGCCGCACCTCTTCCCGCAGCACGGCGCTGGCCCCAAGCACAAGCGCAGAATTGCGCTCGAGCCCTGGCAGCAACTGATCATCGATCGCTATCCCGGACGTCTTCTCCGCGGACTGATCCACTCCGATGGCTGCCGGGTCACGAACCGGATCCGCCACCCGAAGAAGACATATGAATATCCGCGCCACTTCTTCAGCAACCGTTCGCGCGACATCCAGGGGATCTTCACCGAGGCCTGCGATCGACTAGGCGTCGCCTGGAGGCAGGATGGTCCCTGGAACATCTCGGTCGCGCGGCGCGACTCGGTCGCGATCCTCGACCGGCACGTCGGGTCGAAGCGCTGAGCACGGCTAGACTGCGGCGCCGGGATGAGGATTCACCACCTCAATTGCGGGACGATGTGCCCGAACGGGGCGCGGCTGGTCAATGGGGAGGGTGGGCTGCTCGAGCCGGGTCGCGTCGTCTGCCATTGCCTGCTGATCGAGGGAGAGGGCGGGCTGGCGCTGGTCGACACGGGCTTCGGCGTCGAGGACATGGCCAACATTCGCCGGCTCGGCGCCTTCTTCGCGCTGATGCGACCTCGCCGCGACGTCGCCGATACCGCGATCAAGCAGATCGAGGTGCTCGGCTTCGCCGCCGAGGACGTCAAGCAGATCGTCACCACCCACCTCGACCCCGACCACTCCGGCGGCCTGCCCGACTTTCCCCTCGCTGAGGTCCACGTCTTCGCCGACGAGCTCGACGCTGCGATGAGCCCCAGCTGGCGCGATCGGCCGCGCTACCGCCGCGCCCACTGGAAGCACAACCCACACTGGATCCGCCACCAGGTGGAAGGCGACGAGTGGTTCGGCTTCGAGGGGGTGCGGATCCTGCCCGACCTCGGGACCGAGCTGCTGATGGTGCCGCTGAAGGGACACACTCTCGGCCACACGGGAATCGCGATCAGGCGCGGCGACGGCTGGCTCCTGCACGCCGGCGACGCCTACTTCCACCACGGCGAGCTCGCCGCTCCCCCCTCCTGCCCGCCGGGCCTGCGCTTCTTCCAGAACCTCAACAACGCCGACCACGGACAGCGGATCGCCAACCAGGAACGACTGCGCGAGCTCTCCGCCCGCCACGGAGACGAGGTCGAGTTGATCTGCTCGCACGACCCGCACGAGCTGGATCTGGCCCAGGCGGCCGAGGCCACCGCGGCGGCGTGAACCGCGCCGCGCCCGAGAAGCTCTGGGAGCCTCCCACCGAGCTGGTCGAGCGCTCGCGCCTGCGCGAGTTCATGCGCTGGCTCGAGGCCGAGCGCGGGCTCGGCTTCGCCACCTACGACGAGCTCTGGCGCTGGTCGACCAGTGACCTGGAGGCCTTCTGGACGGCGATTTGGGACTTCTTCGGGGTCGAGGCCGACGGCGAGCTCGAGCGAGCGCTGAGCAGTCGCGAGATGCCGGGCGCCAAGTGGTTCACCGGCGCCAGGCTCAACTACGCCGAGCACGTCTTCGCCGGCAAGGACGAGGGCGAGACGGCGATCCTGCATGCCTCCGAGCTGCGTGAGCTGAGCGAGCTGACCTGGGGCTCGCTGCGCGTCCAGGTCGCCGCGGCGGCGGCTGGGCTGCGCGCTCTCGGGGTCGAGCGAGGCGACCGGGTCGCCGCCTACATGCCGAACATCCCCGAGGCGATCGTCGCCTTCCTGGCGACGGCGAGCATCGGGGCGATCTGGTCGAGCTGCTCCCCCGATTTCGGCCCCGCCAGCGTCGTCGACCGCTTCGCCCAGATCGAGCCCAAGGTGCTCTTCGCCATCGATGGCTATCGCTATGGCGGCAAGGACTTCGACCGCCGCGACACCCTGGCCGCGCTGCAGGCGGCGATGCCGAGCCTCGAGCGCACCGTCGTCCTCCCCTACCTCGACCCCGACCCGGACCTCTCCCCCCTGCGCGACGCCACCACCTGGGAGCAGCTGCTCGCCTCCGGCGAGGGGACCGAGCTCAGCTTCGACCGCGTTCCCTTCGAGCACCCGCTCTGGGTCCTCTATTCCTCCGGCACCACCGGCCTGCCGAAGGCGATCGTCCAGTCCCAGGGCGGCATCCTGCTCGAGCACCTGAAGAAGCTCCACCTCCACGTCGACGCCCACCCCGGCGACCGCCTCTTCTGGTTCACGACCACTGGCTGGATGATGTGGAACTTCCTCGTCTCCGGCCTGCTCACCCGCGCCGCGATCGTCCTCTACGACGGCAACCCGGGACATCCCGACATGGGTGTGCTCTGGAACCTCGCCGAGCGCGCCGGGATCACCGTGTTCGGCACCAGCGCCTCCTACATCGCTGCCTGCATGAAGGCCGGGGTCGAGCCGGGTGCCGGGCGCGACCTCAGCCGCCTGAAGGCGGTCGGCTCAACCGGCTCCCCCCTCTCGCCCGAGGGGTTTGACTGGATCTACGAGCAGATCGGCGCCGACACCTGGCTCTTCTCGACCAGCGGCGGCACCGACCTCTGCACCGCCTTCGTCGGCGGCTGCACCCTGCTCCCGGTCTACCGCGGCGAGCTGCAGGCGCGGGCGCTGGGCGCCGCGGTCGAGGCCTGGGACGAGGACGGCAAGGCGGTGATCGACGAGGTCGGCGAGCTGGTCGTCACCGAGCCGATGCCCTCGATGCCGGTCTTCTTCTGGGGCGACGAGGACGGCCGCCGCTATCACGGGGCGTACTTCGAGCACTTTCCCGGCGTCTGGCGCCATGGCGACTGGATCGAAATCACCGGCCGCGGCACGGCCGTCATCTACGGTCGCTCAGACTCGACGATCAACCGCTCCGGCATCCGTATGGGGACCAGTGAGATCTACCGCGCGGTGCTCGGCCTCGACGAGATCGTCGACGCCCTCGTCGTCGACGTGCCGCGTCCCGGCACCGAGGGCTGGATGCCGCTCTTCGTCGTCCTCCGCGAGGGCGCCGAGCTGAACGACGAGCTGCGCCATGAGATCGCCCGCCGCGTGCGCGAGCGCTGCTCGCCCCGCCATGTCCCCGACGAGGTCTACGCGATCGCCGAGGTGCCGCGCACCCTGAGCGGCAAGGTGCTCGAGGTGCCGGTCAAGCGGATCCTGATGGGAACGCCCCCCGAGCAGGCAGCGAGCCGCGACTCGCTCGCCAACCCGGCGGCGCTCGACTACTTCACCGAGATGGCGGCGCGACTGGGAACTTGAGCGTGACCCCGCCGGGGCATGGCTTCAGCGGCGCGCAGCACCGCCAGCGTCCCGAAGCCCCAGCCGGCGGCGACCAGGACGCCGCCGGCCACGTCGCTCGGGTAATGCCAGGCGAGCGCCATCACCGAGCAACCGACCGCGACAACCGCCAGCGCTCCGCAAAGCGCGGCCGCCCCGCGCCACTCGCGCGGCACGACGAAGAGATATGCGACCGCGAGCGAGGCGACCGCCGTCGTGTGGCCGCTGGGAAAGCTGTTGGCGGCGACCTGTTCGGCGCCGGGCAGCGTCTGCAGGCGAGGATGGGCGAGCGCCGCCTTGAAGAGCTGCGTCGTCAGGTTGGCGCCGGCGACCGCGGCGACCGCCGCCAGGGCGTCGCGCCGACGGCCACGTGCCAGGGCGACGCCACAGGCGAGCGCGAGCAGCGCAAGCAGCACGGCTAGATCCCCGAGCAGGGCAATGGCGGCGGCTGCGGAGCCTTCACGCGATCCCGGTTCGAGGAAGCGGAGTAGCAGCGCCGCGTCGAGGTGCTGGACCGCGTCCACGCGGTGCACCGAAACGGCGAGGGCAAGGAACGCGACCGCACAGGCGATGCAGGCGACGAACGGCGCTCTGACACGTTTCGACATGCGAGAACGGTAGCGAGGTCCGCCGCCCTCGCCGGCGGGAAGGCCCGCCTCGTCCGAATTCAGGCCGGAGTGACCGGGTTGCGGCGCTCGGCGAACGAACGGTCCTTGCTCGCGGCCAGCGCGAAGCGGCGGATCAGGTCGCTGCGCAGGTCGGCCGGGTCGACCACCGCGTCGACGACCAGCTCCGAGGCGAGGTGGAGGATGTCGATGTCCTCGGCGTATTCCTCGCGCTTCTGGGCGACGAACGCCTCCCGCTCGGCCTCGTCCTCGATCGCCTGGATCTGGTTGTAGAAGACGGCGTTGATCGCCGCCTGCGGCCCCATCACCGCTATCGAGGCGCTGGGCAGAGCGATGCAGCAGTCCGGCTCGAAGGCCGGCCCGGCCATCGCGTAGAGGCCGGCGCCGTAGGCCTTGCGGACGATCACCGAGATCTTTGGCACCGTCGCTTCGCAGACCGCGCTGATCATCTTCGCCCCGTGGCGGATGATCCCCTGGCGCTCGACCGCGGTGCCGATCATGAAGCCAGGTACGTCGGCGAGGAAGAGCAGCGGCACGTTGAAGGCGTTGCAGGTCTGGATGAAGCGCGCCGCCTTGTCGGAGGAGTCGACGAAGAGCACGCCGCCGGTGTGCCTGGGCTGATTGGCGACGACGCCGACGACCTGGCCGTTGAGCCGCCCGTAGCCGACGATCAGCTCCTTGGCCCAGCGCTTGTGGACCGCAAGGAAGCTGTCGGCGTCGAGCAGCGAGTCGAGCAGCAGGTTCATGTCGAAGGGCCGGTTCTCGTCGGCGGGAACGAGCTCGGCGATTGGAGTGTCCGAGGCGGGCTCGGCCGGCGGCGCCAGCGGCGGCTGCTCGCGCCAATTGCCTGGCATGAAGGAGAGGTAGCGCTTGGCCAGCACGATCGCCTCCTCAACACTCATGACCAGGAAGTGGCCGCAGCCGGAGACGCCGGTGAGCATTTTCGCCCCGCCCATCTCCTCCAGCGTCACCTTCTCGCCGATCACCATCTCGGCCATCCGCGGCGAGCCCAGGTACATCGAGGCGTTGCCATCACGCATGATCACCACGTCGCAGAAAGAGGGGATGTAGGCGCCGCCGGCGGCGCTCGGACCGAAGAGCAGGCAGACCTGCGGCACCTGGCCAGAGAGCCGCACCTCGTTGTGGAAGATCCGCCCGGCGCCGCGGCGACCGGGGAACATCTGCACCTGGTCGGTGATCCGCGCCCCGGCCGAGTCGACCAGGTAGACCATCGGCACCTGCAGCGAGAGCGCCCGCTCCTGGATGCGGAGGATCTTCTCCACCGTCTTCGGCCCCCAGGACCCCGCCTTGACCGTCGGGTCGTTGGCCATCAGGGCGACGCGCCGCCCGTCGACCGTGGCCAGGCCGGTGACGACCCCGTCGGCGCCGAGCCCCTCCTGATCCCAGTTGGCGAGCGCCGCCTCCTCGGCGAAGGAACCCTCGTCGACCAGGCGCGCCACCCGCTCCCGCACCGGCAGCTTCCCCTGCTCCTCAGTCTTCTCGTGATGCCGCTGCGGCCCCCCCGCGAGGGCCGCCTCCAGCGCTTGCGCAAACTCGCTCACGTCCGAGAGCCTATTCCGACCGGCGCAATCGCGAACTGCATCAAATTCTCTACCTGTTAGAGCAAGAATTTGATGCAGTTCGGCTAAGGGTGCCAGTCGACCGGGCCGGCGCGGAGGACGTGGGAGCCGAGGGGGCGGCCGAGGATTCCCTGGGCGGCGCGGGCGGCACCGATCAGCGCGTCGAGGTCGATGCCGGTCTCGACGCCCATCTCGTGCAGCATCGAGATCACGTCCTCGCTGGCGACGTTGCCGGTGGCGCCGGGGGGCACCGGGCAGCCGCCGAGCTCGCCGAAGCTCGACTCGAAGGACTCGACCCCCTGCTCCAGCGCCGCCAACACGTTCGCCAGCCCCTGGCCGCGCGTGTTGTGGAAATGAGCCGTCAGCTCGACCCCGCCCAGCCGTGCCGCGGCGGCGGCGAAGAACTCACCGACCTGGCGCGGGTTGGCCATCCCGGTCGTGTCGCCGAAGCCGATCTCCTCGCAGCCGGCCGCGATCAACCGCTCGGCGATGCCGAAGACCCGCTCCGGCGGCACCTCGCCCTCGTAGGGGCAGCCGAAGGAGACCGAGATCACGCCCTCGCAGCGCAGTCCGGCCTTACGCGCCGTCGCCAGCGTCCGCTCCAGGCCGCTCAACGACTCCTCGATCGTGCGATTGACGTTCCTGCGGTTGTGCGTCTCCGAGGCGGAGACGAAGACGTTGATCTCGTCGAAGCGCTCGCGCAGCGCCAGCGCCCGCTCCAGGCCACGCTCGTTGGGAATCAGGACCGAGAAGGCGACGCCCTCGCGCCGCTGCACGCCGGCCAACACCTGCTCGGCATCGGCGAGCTGCGGGATCACCTCGGGCCGCACGAAAGAGGTCACCTCGATCCGTCGCAGCCCGGTCTCGGCGAGCATGTCGACCAAGCGGATCTTCTCCGCCGTCGGGATCGTCTCCGGCTCGTTCTGAAACCCGTCGCGAGGCCCGACCTCGCGGATGTGGACCGTTCTGGGCACCGAGCTCACGGATGGCAGTTTAGGCGCCCCGTGCCTGCTCGAGGCGCGACAGGAGCGAGGTCAGCGTCTCGCGCACGTAGCCGGACTCGTAGCGCACTTGTGCGTGGGTGAAGCGGAGCGGCGTCAGGCCGGCCGCGAGATGGGTCTGATCGCGCACCCGATCGCGCGCCTGCTGTGAAGGGGTGCGGTGGTACGTCAGCCCGTCGATCTCGACGACCAAGCCGAGATCGGGCCAGAAGAAGTCGACGCGGAAGCCATTGACCTCCTGCCGCGTCAGCGGAAACGGCAGCCTCCCCTTCTCGACAATGCGCAGAAAGCGTCGCTCCAGCTCCGAATCCGTGAGGCGGAAGGTCCGCGCATCCAGGACGGACCGCAGCCGACCCACGCCGCGAGCTCCGGGGTAGGCATCCAGCGCCCTCAGCAGCTCCTCGGGGTTGAACAAGCCGAGTCGATCGGCCTCGTTGAGCATCCTCTCCAGCTCAGGCGGACTGAGCCGGACCGCGAGATCGACCGCGGTGCGCACCGGATTCGTAACTGGTATCGCCCTGCGCACAGTTACGTGGGCGGGCAGCAGGTTGGGACGTCGATAGACGCACACGCCGTTGCGCCTGCGCGGGGACGCTATGGGGATCGTGACCTCCAGGCTGCCGCGCAACGGCCCGATTCCCCAAAGCGCCGCCGCACTTCCATGGCTCAGAACAGCCCCGGGCCCGCAGGCAAGGACCCCTGCCATCCAGCGGCCCTCCTGATCGAGAGCAGGTCGTCCCACCGCATAGATGCCACGATCGATTCGGTGCAGTCGACCCTTCGCCAGACGGTGCTGTATTGCCCGCGCGCTCAGGCCGAGCTCCAACAACTGCCGCCGCGCAATGACCCCGTGCTGCTTCGCAGCTAACGCCCAGGCTCGTTCGGCCAGGTTCTGATTGTTTGATGACCCCATGGGGTCATAAAGACGTCAGCCGCTCGAATTCTCCCCCCTGAGCTGCGGTCCGGTGGCGGGGAGCTAGGCGGTCGGCGGGCCGGCCCGGCCGACGACGCGGCGCTCGTGGGTGCCGATGCCGATCGTGCGCTCGCCTTCGGTCACCTCGACGTCGAAGCGCAGCTTGCGCTCTTCGACGACCTCGCGCAGAGTGGCACGAGTTCGGCAGACAGACCCCTCGGCAGCCGCCGCGACGTGCTTGACGCAGACCTCGAAGCCGACGGTCGCCTGGCCCTCGGGCAGATGCTTGAAGGCGAGCATCGAGGCGCTGCCCTCCATCATCCCGATCATGCCCGGCGTCGAGAGCACGCCGGTGCCGATCGTGCCGCCGACGTCGGTGACCAGCGGCGGCGCAACCGTGAACTCGTCGCTGCGCTCGATCCCCGGCACCAGGCCCTCCATCAGACCATCCCCAGGCCACCGCTGACGCCGAGCGTCTCGCCGGTGACGTAGGTGGCGTCGTCGGAGACGAGGAAGGCAGCCGCGGCGGCAACCTCCTCCGGCTGGCCGAGGCGCCCCATCTGAGTCGAGGAGCGCATCGTCTCAATCACCTTCTCGCCGATCTCGCCGAACTCCCTGGCGCCCATCAGCAGGGGGGTCTCGATCGGGCCGGGCGCGATCGCGTTGGCGATGATCCCGTAGCGGGCGTTCTCCCGCGCAATCGCCTTGGTGAAGCCGACGATGCCGGCCTTGGCCGCCGAGTAGACCGCCGACCCCTTGGAGCCGACCCTTCCCGCCTCCGAGGAGATGCTGAGGATGCGACCGTATTTCGCCTGCTGCATGCCCGGCAGCGCCGCGTGGGTGCAGTTGAGCACGCCCACCAGGTTGATCCCGATCACCCGCTGCCACTGCTCGGGCGTCGTGTAGGTGAAGAAGCCGAACTCGTCGGTGCCGGCGTTGTTGACGAGGACGTCCAGAGCGCCGGTCGCCTCGACCGCCGCACGCGCCGACTCGATCTGCGTCACGTCGAGCTCGAGCGCGTGGCCGTTGACCTCGCCCGCAACCCGCTGCGCGCCCTCGACGTCGATGTCACCGACCCAGACCTCGGCGCCCTCGGCGGCGAGACGGGCGGCGATCGCGGCGCCGATGCCGCTGGCGCCGCCGGTCACGAGTGCCTTGCGTCCCTCCAGTCGCATGCGCCGAGCAGCATAGACTGGCGCACCGTGAACGCGGAGCGACCGAACGTGCATATCTGAATCTTCGTGAGGAAGCGGAGCGTGAACCAGTGATGTCGACGGACCTCCCCACCATCCCGATCCTCGGCGGCACCGGCGCGCTCGGCGCCGGCCTGGCGCTGCGCTGGGCCCAGGCGGGAGCGCCGATCGCAATTGGCTCGCGCTCGCCCGAGCGGGCCGAGGAGGCAGCGGCGAAGCTGCGCGAGCGAGTCCCCGGCGCCGAGGTCCGCGGGCTGCAGAACGAGGATGCCGCCCGCGAGGCCGAGATCGTCTTCCTCACCGTCCCCTTCCGCGCCCAGTCGGAGAACCTCAACAACCTGCGCGAGGCGCTGCAGCCGGGCCAGATCCTGGTCGACTGCACGGTGCCGCTCGCCGCCGCGGTCAGCGGCAAGGCGACCCGCTCGCTCGGCGTCTGGCAGGGCTCGGCCGCCCAGCAGGCGCAGGAGATGGTGCCCGAGGGCGTCACCGTCGTCGCGGCGCTGCACACCGTCGGCGCCCCGACCCTCGCCGACGCCGAGGCCGAGCTGGACGAGGACGTCCTCGTCTGCGGCGACCGCAAGGCGGACAAGGCACGGGTGGCGCGGCTGATCGAGTCGATCCCCGGCCTGCGCGCCGTCAAC
>CAZQET010000313.1:0-10259 GCA_964591825.1 uncultured Conexibacteraceae bacterium | reverse complement strand
CGAGTGACTCGAGTTCAGCCCGCGAGCTCGCGCGCCAGAGCGGTGAGCAGGCGGACGCCGAAGCCGCTGGCGTCCTTGCCGGTGTAGGGGCGGCCGACGTCCCAGGCGGTGCCGGCGATGTCGAGGTGGGCCCAGGGAGTGTCGCCGACGAATTCCTCGAGGAAGCCGGCGGCGGAGATCGTGCCGGCCTTGCGCTTTGCGGCCGCGTTGGTCAGGTCGGCGAAGGTTCCCTTCATCAGCGCCTTGTACTCGGGGTGGAGGGGAAGGCGCCAGACCAGCTCGCCGGTATCCCGGCCTACCGCTTCAAGCGCGCTGGCGAGCTCGTCGTCGTTGGAGATCACCGCCGCGTAGGTGGAGCCGAGCGCGATCATCACCGCCCCGGTCAAGGTGGCGATGTCGACCAGCCGCTCGGCTCCCAGCTCGATCGCGTAGGCGAGCGCGTCGGCGAGGATCAGCCGGCCCTCGGCGTCGGTGTTGTTGACCTCGACCGTCTTGCCGTTGTACTGGGTGATGATGTCGCCGGGCTTGATCGCCGTGCCGGAAGGCATGTTCTCGGTGGAGGGGATGACCGCGATCAGGTTGACCTTCAGCTCCAGCTCGGCGATCGCCCGCACGGCGCCGAGCACGGCGGCGGCACCAGACATGTCCATCTTCATCTCGTGCATGCCGGCAGGCGTCTTCAGCGAGATTCCGCCGGTGTCGAAGGTGACGCCCTTGCCGACCAGGCCAAGGGTCTCGCCGGAGTCGCCGTTCTCGTAGCGGAGCACGATCAGCTGCGGCTCCTCGGCGCTGCCCTGGCTGACGGCGACGAGTCCGCCCATCTTCTTCTCGGCGATTTCGTCGCGTCCCAGCACGTCGACCTTGACGATTGGATGGGCGGAGGCGATCTCGCGGGCACGGCGACTCAGGTAAGACGGGGTTGCGATGTTCGCCGGCAAGCTCTGCAGGTCGCGGGCGAAGTTCTGCGCCTCGGCGCAGATGCGGGCGACCTCGGCGCCGCCCTCGGGGATCACGTATCCCAATAGCGTCAGCGAGTCGAGCGATGGCGGCTCCGGGTCATCCGGGTCGGCGTTCTTCAACTCGTCGAAGCTGTAGGAGCCGAGGATCGTGCCGGTGACGATGCCCTCGGACAGTTCTTCTCCTTCATCTTCCAGGGGCAGCTCCCAGGCAAGCGAGCGCGCGCCCAGCTTCGCGGCCTCTTTGGCAACCAGGGCGGCGACGACGCGCATCCGCTCGGGGTCGCGCTCCTCCTCCTTTCCCAAGCCGGCAACCAACACCCGGGACGGCTGCTCGGGATGGATCATCGTCAGCTTCTTGAAGGCTCCCTTGGCGTCACTCGCACCGCGCGCGGAGGCGAGCTCTCCCGGCAGCTCGTCACCCTCGTAGAGGCCGATTGCGACCAGGTCCGCATCGACGGCGGCGATCTCGCTCTGGCTGACAGAGACCTTCATCGCCGGCGAGTCTATGACCTTGCGCACAGCAGCCAGTCACAGCCTCCCGCTATCGTCCCTGTACATACTGGGCCACGAGGCCCTGATCGAGCCGAGACCCGGCATAAACACTCAGAGAAAGGTCCCCAATGCCCAGCACAGTGATCCTCGGTACCGCGCGCACGCCCTTCGGCAAGATGGGCGGCACCCTCTCCTCGCTCGACGCCACCGACCTCGGCGGTCAGGCGATAACCGCCGCGCTCGAACGCTCCGGCGTCGAGCCCGAGCAGGTCGAACAGGTCGTCATGGGCCAGGTTCTGCAGGCCGGCCAGGGCCAGATCCCCTCGCGCCAGGCCCAGATCAAGGGCGGCATTCCCAAGGAGGTTCCCTCGGAGACGGTCAACAAGGTCTGCGCCTCGGGCATGCGCTCGCTCGGCCTCGCCGACATGGCGATCCGCGCCGGCGACACCGAGGTCGCGGTCACCGGTGGCATGGAGTCGATGAGCCAGGCTCCGCACCTGTTGCCAGGCGCCCGTTTCGGCTACCGCATGGGCCACGTCGAGACGATCGACGCGATGGTCCACGATGGCCTCACCAATCCCTTCACCGAAAAGCAGATGATCAACGAGGCGAGCGAGGTCTCCAACGAGCTGGAGATCACCCGCGCTGACATGGACCGCTTCGCCGAGCGTTCGCACAGGCTGGCCGCCGAGGCGACCGACGCCGGCCGTCTCGCTGAGGAGATCGTCGGCGTCACCGTCAAGTCCCGCAAGGGCGAGAACACGATCGAGGCCGACGAGGCGATCCGGCCCGAGACCACGGTCGAGACGCTCGCCGGCCTGCGGGCGATCGGCGGCGAGGAGGCCACCCACACCGCCGGCAACGCTCCCGGCGTCAACGACGGCGCTGGCGCGATCGTCGTCGCCTCGGCCGAATGGGCCGAGCGCGAGGGCCGCGAACCGCTGGCGCGCGTGCTCTCCTACGGCACCGTCGCCGACGACTTCCCCTACCTGGCGAAAACGCCGGCCAACGCCGCCAAGCAGGCGCTCGAGAAGATCGGCAAGACCCCCGAGGACGTCGACCTCTGGGAGATCAACGAGGCCTTTGCCTCGGTCGCCCTCAACTCGATGCGGATGCTCGGTGTCGACGAGGACAAGGTCAACGTCAACGGCGGCGCGATCGCCCTCGGCCACCCGATCGGCGCCTCAGGCGCCCGCATCGTCGGCGCTTTGGTTCATGAGCTCGGCCGTCGAGGTGGCGGATTGGGCGTGGCCGCGATTTGCTCCGGGGGCGGCCAGGGCGACGCGATCGTGCTGGAGGTCGCCTCGCAGTAGCGCGACTCCTGCAAACCGGCGCATCTCGGCGTCCTCGGTCGGCTGGATCGGGTCACGCACTAACTGTGCGCTCCCCTCACCAGCCTCCCTGCGTCCACCGACCTGCTTGGTTTTCGGAGTCGTTCGATTGACGATGAGCCGCGCAGCCGCCTTTTTCGACCTCGACAAGAACCTGATGGCGGGGTCGTCGGGCATGCAGTTCGCCCGTGTCGCGACCCGCCACAAGCTGGTCAGCCGCCGGCAGCTGGCCAGCTGGGGGGTCGAGCACCTGCGCTACCGCCTGCGCGGCACCACCGACGAGCGCACGACTGAGGTGCTGCGGGTCGCCCGCGAGCTGATCGCGGGCGTGCCGGCGCGCACCCTCGAACGGATGAACCCGGAGGTGATGGCGGCGATCCTGCCGCGCGTCTACCCGCAGATGCTCGACGAGGTCTACGCCCACCAGGACGCCGGCCGCCCCACCTTCATCGTCAGCGCGGCCGGCAGCGGCGTGGTCGAGCCGCTGGCGGCGGTGCTCGGCATGGACGGCGGGGTCGGCACCCGCTACGGCGTCGGCGAGGACGGCGCCCTCACCGGTCGCTTCGACGGGCCCTTCGTCTACCGCGAGGGAAAGGTCGAGGCGATGAAGGCCTACGCGGCCGAGCACGGGATTGACCTCGCCGCCTCCTACGCATACTCGGACTCGGTCTCCGATCTGCCGATGCTGCGCGCCGTCGGCAACCCGGTCGTCGTCAATCCCGACCCGCCGCTGCTCGAGATCGCCCGCGAGGAGGGCTGGCAGGTGATGCGCTTCGAGCGTCTCGGCCGCCGCCTGGTCGCCGTCGCGGTCACCCTGCTGGCGACGATCGCCGGCTTCGGTGGCTCGCGCGTGGCCGCGGCCCGCCGCAAGGCCCCGCCCCGCCGCCTCTCGATTCGGCGGTAGCGAGGCCTCGGCCTCCGTGCGCCTCAGAGGCGGCGGCGGGTGGCGCGGGGCGCTCCCCGATGTCCTATCTGCCGGCAGTCGGACTTTTTTGAGCATCCCAGTCGGAGGCGTCCCGATCAACCGTGGAGCTCCCGCTCGCGCTCCGTTGAAAGACCGGTGGCGGGACCGTAGAAAGCCCTGACTTAGACTCTTGCCTCATGGCCACCGAATCGCGGGCAAAGGAGCGCCAGGCGGAGTTCTCGACGATGTCGGGGCAGCCGATCGAGCCTCTCTACGGTCCGGACGCCGCGCCACTCGATCCCGAGGAGACGATCGGCCGGCCCGGGGAGTACCCGTTCACGCGCGGGCCGTACGAGTCGATGTATCGGGGACGGCTCTGGACGATGCGCCAATTCGCCGGCTTCGGCACGGTCGAGGAGACCAACGAGCGCTTCCACTACCTGCTCGACCACGGCCAGACCGGGCTCTCGACCGCCTTCGACATGCCGACCCTGATGGGCTACGACTCCGACCACGCCCGCAGCCTCGGCGAGGTGGGCCGCGAGGGCGTCGCCGTCGACACCCTCGACGACATGGAGCAGCTCTTCGAGGGCATTCCGCTCGGCGGCGTCACCACCTCGATGACGATCAACGCGCCGGCAGCGATCCTGCTCGCCTTCTACGTCCTGGTCGGCGAGCAGCAGGGGGTTGCGCCGGAGAAGCTCGGTGGCACGATCCAGACCGACATCCTCAAGGAGTACATCGCCCAGAAGGAGTGGTGCTTCCCGATCGAGCCGGCGATGCGCCTGGTCACCGACATGATCGAGTGGTGCTCGCAGAGCATGCCGCGCTGGCACCCGGTCTCGATCTCCGGCTACCACATCCGCGAGGCGGGCTCGACCGCGCAGCAGGAGCTTGCCTTCACGCTCAAGGACGGCTTCACCTACGTCGAGCGGGCTCTCGAGCGCGGCCTCGACGTCGACGACTTCGCGCCGCGCCTCTCCTTCTTCTTCAACGCCCACATCGACTTCTTCGAGGAGATCGCCAAGTACCGGGCGGCGCGCCGGATCTGGGCGCGCGAGATGAAGGAGACCTACGGCGCCACCCGCGCGGAGTCGATGCGGCTGCGCTTCCACGCCCAGACCGCCGGCGTCTCGCTGACCGCCCAGCAGCCGCTCAACAACGTCGTTCGCACCTCGCTCGAGGCGCTGGCCGCGGTGCTTGGCGGCACCCAGTCGCTGCACACCAATTCCTTCGACGAGGCCCTGGCGCTGCCGACCGAGGAGGCGGTGCGCGTGGCGCTGCGCACGCAGCAGATCATCGCCCTGGAGTCCGGCGTCGCCAACACTCCCGATCCACTCGGCGGCTCCTGGTTCGTCGAGAAGCTGACCGACGAGATGGAGGAGGCCGCCTACGACTACTTCCGCCGCATCGACGAGGTCGGGGGGATGGTCGAGGCGATCCGCCAGAACTTCCCCCAGCGCGAGATCGCCGACGCCTCCTTCCGCTTCCAGCAGGAGCTCAACGAGCGCCGCCGCATCGTCGTCGGCGTCAACGACTTCACCCAGGAGGACGAAGAGCCGACGCCGATCCTGCGCATCGACCCCGCGCTCGAGCGCAAGCAGGTCGAGCGCCTGCAGACGACGCGCGCCCGCCGCGACGCCGCCAAGGTCGAGCGAACGCTGGCCGAGCTGAAGGCAGCCGCCGCCAGCGAGGCGAACCTGATGCCCCCGATCATCGCCGCCGCCCGCGCCCGCGCCAGCGAGGGCGAGATGATCGCAGCGATGCAAGAGGTCTTCGGCACCTACACCGAGTCGCCGGTCTTCTAGCCCTTCCTGCCGCCTCAGGCACCAGAGGCGATTCGCCGCTCGATCTGGCGCGGACCGAGTCCCAACTCGAGGAGCTGGCGGCGCGCAATCACGCCGTGCTGTCGCTTCACCAGCGCCCAGATCGCCGCATCCCGCCCGCGTCCCTCCCGCGACTGGTCACTTGACCCACGCATACGGTGGTCAAGGGTTCAGCGAGGGGATTTCTCTCCCAAGTCGTCTAATCTCTCGGCCGCAATGGAGGCTGCAGTTGCCCGCAAGATCCGCGTCGTCGTCGCCAAGCCCGGCCTGGACGGACACGACCGCGGCGCCAAGATCATCGCCCGTGCCCTGCGCGATGCCGGCATGGAGGTGATCTACACCGGGCTGCACCAGACGCCGGAGCAGATCGCCGAGACGGTGATCCAGGAGGACGCTGACGCGGTCGGGCTCTCGATTCTCTCCGGTGCCCACATGACGCTGGTGCCGCGTGTGGTCGAGCTGCTTAAGCAGCAGGGAGTCGAGGACGTGCTGGTCACGGTGGGGGGGACGATTCCCGCTGAGGACATCCCCGAGCTGGAGAAGCTCGGCGTCGCCGCCGTCTTCACCCCGGGTGCCGGAACCGACGAGATCGTCGAGTTCATCCGCGAGAACGCGGCCGAGCGCGACGACGTCTGATCGCGCTCTGCACGGCGCGACAACGGCTTTCTGCCGCGCCCGCTAACCTCCCGCCGCCACTTCAATGGATAGACTGATTGACTGGTCAGTCAACCAGCCTGAGAACACAGCCAAGGAGGCTTGAAACTTGAAGATCTGCGTCCTGGTCAAGGAGGTACCGGACGCCGCAGTGCAGAAGCGCATCGACCCGAACACGATGCGACTGGACCGCAGCGGCGAGAAGAACCTGAACCCCTTCGACACTCACGCCATCGAGGCCGCCATGCAGATCAAGGAGGGCGGCGCCATTCCGGTCGAGGAGGTCGTCGCGGTGACGATGGGCCCCGACTCGGCGGTCCGCGCCCTGCACAAGGCGGTCGCGCTCGGAGCGGATCGCTCCGTGCATCTCTCCGACGACGCGCTCGCCGGCTCCGACGTCTGCGCCACCGGCTACTCGCTGGCCAAGGTGCTCGAGGCCGAGAGCCCGGACCTGGTCCTGCTCGGCCAGCAGTCCGATGACGGCGAGTGCTACACGATCGGCGCGGTCGTCGCCGACCACCTGAAGATGCCCTCGCTGACCCAGGTGATCAAGATCGACGTCACCGACGGCAAGCTGCGCTGCGAGCGCCAGGCCGAGTACGGCTACGACACGGTCGAGATCGAGCTGCCGGCCGTGATCAGCGTCGGCGACGCGATCAACGAGCCCCGCTACCCCAGTCTCAAGGCGATCATGGGCGCCAAGAAGAAGCCCCTCGACGCCAAGGCGACCGGCGACGTCGGCATCGACGGCGGCATGGTCGGCGAGGGTGGCTCGAAGACGAAGGTCCTGGCGCTCAGCGATCCGCCCGCCAAGCAGGCCGGCGAGATCATCGAGGACGAGGACACCAACGAGACGGTCGAAAAGATCGTCGCCTGGCTCGACGAGAGGAAGCTGATCTAAGTGTCTCCTTCCGACAGTCAGATCCATTCTGCCTCGCTGCAAACCGGCGCGGGGACGTCGTCCTCAGTCGCTCGCGTGCCATCCGGCACGCCACGCTCCCTGCGTCCTAGCCCCGCTTGGTTTTCGCGGTCAGAGCTGAATCTGACCGCCGAAAGGAGACACTAATGGCAGGCATCCTGACCTACGCCCTCCACGACGATGAGGGCAACTTCAACAAGAACTCGCTCGGGGCGATCTCCGAGGCGGCCAGGCTGGCTGGCGAGATCGGCGGCGAGGCCGCGGCGCTGGTCGTCGGCGACGTCGCCGACGACGCCTGCGCGGCACTCGGCAACTGGGGCGCCGCCAAGGTCTATCGCGCCAAGAGCGTGCCCGAGGGCCTGGCCCAGCCGATCGTCGACGCGATGGCCAAGGTGATCACCGACCAGGGCTACTCTTACGCCCTCTTCGGCGGTGGCCTGCTCGGCTTCGAGATCGGCGCCGGCCTCACCGCCCGCCTCAACGCCGGCGTGACGATGGAGGTCACCAAGGTCAAGGTCCAGGACGGCAAGCTGATCGCCGAGCGGCCGATCCTCCAGGACTCGAAGGTCGCCGACGTCGAGTGCGTTGGCGAGCCGGGCATCATCATCGGTCGCCTCAACGCCTTCGACGCCAACGAGTCGGGCGGCACGGCTGAGGTCGTCGACGTCGAGGTCGAGCTCTCGCCCTGGTCGACCAAGGCAACGATGGTCACCCGCGGAGAACAGCGTGGCGCCGACGTCAACATCGAGGACGCCGAGATCCTCGTCGGCGGCGGTCGCGGCCTCGGCGCAGCCGAGGGCTTCAAGCAGTGCGAGGAGCTGGCCGAGGCGATGGGCGGGGCGGTTGCCGCGACCCGCGCCGTGGTCGATGCCGGCTGGTACCCCTACGCGGCCCAGATCGGCCAGACCGGCAAGACGGTCGCGCCGAAGCTCTACCTGGCCGCCGGCATCTCCGGCGCGATCCAGCACAAGGTCGGGATGCAGAGCTCGGAGAACATCCTCGCGATCAACAAGGACCAGAACGCGCCGATCTTCGAGTTCTCGGACCTCGGCGTGGTCGGCGACCTGCACAAGATCGTCCCCAAGCTGACCGAGGCGATCAAGGCGAAGAAGGGCTGAGGAGCAGGCGATGCCGGCAGTCGCACCAAGCGAGTTCCCGCCGCCGTTCGACGCGGCCGAAGCAATCGGCCCGCCGACCGACCCCGAGGACGAGCGCATCGAGGTCGGCATCGCGATCGTCGGGGGCGGACCCGCCGGGCTCGCCTGCGCCAACAAGGTGATGCAGCTGCTGGAGGACGAGCCGGAGCTGACCGAGAAGCTCGGTGAAGTCCCGGTCGCGGTGATCGAGAAGGGCAAGGTGGCCGGCGCCCACCTCCTCTCGGGGGCGAACATGAAGCCCTCGGCGATGGAAGAGCTCTTCCCCGACCTGCCCAAGGAGGAGTGGCCGGTCTACCAGGAGGTCACCAAGGACGCCGTCTACGTGCTGACGCCGAAGCGGGCGATCCCGCTGAAGCCACCGCCACCCGGCTTCCGCAATCACGGCAACTACGTCACCTCGGTCTCGAAGCTGGCCCGCTTCCTCTCCGACAAGGCCGAGGAAGCCGGCGTCTACATCCTCTCCGAGACGGCAGCGACGAAGCTGCTGGTCGAGGATCGCGTGGTGCGGGGCGTGCGCTCCGGCGACCGTGGCCGCGGCAAGGAGGGCGAAGAGCTGGGCAACTTCGAGCCCGGCTCCGACGTGGTCGCCAAGGCGACGGTGCTCGCCGAGGGCACGGTCGGCCACCTCACCTACGCCGCCTACGACTACTTCGACATGCACGGGGCCGACCCGATGCGCTGGGAGCTCGGGGTGAAGGAGGTCTGGGAGGTCGCCAAGCCGCTCGACCGGGTGATCCACACGATGGGCTGGCCACTGCGCAAGTCACCCCGCTACAACGAGTTCGGCGGCACCTTCATCTACCCCATGGGCGAAGACAAGATCTGCATCGGCCTGGTTGTCGGCCTCGACTACACCGACGCCACCTTCAGCTGCCACGACGCCCTGCAGCTGATCAAGACCCACCCCTTCATCAAGGACCTGCTCGAGGGCGGCAAACGGGTCGCCTGGGGCGCCAAGACGATCCCCTCGGGCGGCTACTTCGCGATGCCGAAGCGGCTCGCCGTTCCCGGCATGGTCGTCGCCGGCGACGCGGCGTCGATGGTCAACATCCCGACCCTGAAGGGCGTCCACTACGCGATGCACGCCGGGATGTACGCGGCGGAGACGATCGTCGAGTCGCTCAAGCAGGACTCGGTCAACTTCGAGGCCTACGACGAGAAGATCCACAACTCGGCGATCGAGAAGGACCTCTACGAATCGCGCAACATGCGCCAGCCCTTCTCCAAGGGCTTCTTCGTGGGCGGCGCGATCGCCTCGGCGATGACCGCGACCAAAGGCGCCTTCCCCGGCGGCCACTGGAAGCAGGAGCACGACTCCGAGATCGAGGTGGAGATCGGCCGGGCCGCCGACATGTACGTGCAGCCCGACAACGAGCTCACCTTCGCCAAGCTCGACTCCGTCTTCCTCTCCGGCAACGCGACCCGCGACGACGCGCCCAACCACGTTCGCATCCAGAGCAAGGTGCCGCGCGAGGTTGCCCAGACCTGGGTCTCGATGTGCCCGGCACAGGTCTACGAGATCCCAGACGAGCAGCTCGAGAACGGTGCTGCCGAGGTCGACGTCCACGTCACCGCCTCGAACTGCGTTCAGTGCGGGGCGATCACCGCCAAGGGCGGTCGCCTCACCCTGCCCGAGGGCGGCGACGGGCCGCTCTACCAGGAAACCTGAGTCGGGTGGCGCCCCGCGGGGCGCACGCTATTCGTCGCAGCCTTTTGACTTTGATCGTGGCTGCCATTTCGCGGAAGCTCTCCGAGAGGGATTCGTAGGCGACGTTGCCCATCGTCCCGCGAACTACGAAGCTGATCCCGCATTCTTCGAAGAAGTAGTCGATGCCCGACCTTTCGCCGGCGGTGTGGAAGGCCCACCTCACCGCCGGCTTGCCGGCGAGCCGGATCCATTTCATGCCACGTTCTTCGTAGCCCGGCAGTTTGTAGCTCTGGATTCTCGCCAGGGCCGCGTTCGCCATCGGCGATCCGGTCTCGTCGGCCGGGCGCGTATCGATCGCAATGATCGGGC
>CAZQET010000312.1:0-7597 GCA_964591825.1 uncultured Conexibacteraceae bacterium | reverse complement strand
CTCCAGGTCGTCCCGCAGCTTCAACTGGATCGGCATCCAATCCGGGGAGCCGTGGCGATGGTTGACGACCGCCACGACGGCCTCGATCCGCTCCAGATACTCGGCGTACTCGGGCACGTCCTGGCGCGAGGGCTGCAGGTGGGCGATGAAGGTCACCTGTTCGCGGAACTCCGGATGCTGAGTGAGGAAGGTGTCGAAGGCGGTGAAGCCGCGCAGCACGTTCTTGGAGAGGTCGGCGCGGTCGACGCGGATGATCAGATGCTTGCGGCGACGCTCCAACACCTCGCGCTCGGCGGCGGCGACCTCCGGCGAAGAGGCCGCGCGGCGCAGGCGTTCGGCGTCGATCGAGAGCGGGTAGGCGCGGGTCCGGGTCTCGCCGCCGCCGTGGTAGACGACGCCCTCGTTGTAGTCGACCTCGGCCTCGAGCAGTTCGTCGCAGCAGCGGATGAAGTTGATGCAGTAGGCGTGGGTGTGGAAGCCGATGATGTCGTTGGCGAGCATGCCGCGGAAGATCGCCTCGCGGATCCGCCCCGGGAGGATGCGCCAGCTGTCGGGCTGGGACCAGGGAATGTGGACGAAGTGGTGCAGGAAGGCATCGGGCCGGGCCTCGCGGATCATCCCGGGGGTCGTGTAGAGGTGGTAATCGTGCAGCATCACCAGCGGTCGCTCGCGGCCCTCGATCTGGCCGAGCACGGCGTCGGCGATGTCGCGATTGACCGCCTGGTAGCCGAAGTCCCAGGCGTCGAGCTCCTCCTGGCGGATGTCGGGCGCGTTGGAGAGATCCCAGAGGTAGTGCTGGATGAACCAGAGGATTGGGTTGGCGATCACGTTGTAGAAGCGGTCGTATGCCTCGGGATCGGAGCCGACCAGCAGCACCCGGTAGTCGACGCCGTCGATCGAGAGATCGACCGGCCCGCCCGCCTGCTCGGAGACGGCGACGTCCTCGTCGGTCATCGCCGAGGCGATCCACAGCGCATCGCGGTGGGAGACCAGGCCCGAGAGGGCGGTGACCAGGCCGCCGCCGCCTCGGCGCACGGTGCGGTCGCCGTTCTCATCGAGCTCGAACTGGGCGGGGCCCCGATTGGAGACGATGATCAGCGGATCGGAATCGGGCACGCGTTCACCCTACCCGGGACTTTGAGCAGCACCCCTATGCGAGGTGGTGTTGGGCGGGATTGGATACCCCTCCTCACTCAACATTTTCGGCCTTTAAGCAGATCTTTTCTCGCTTGAGTGGTCTGTGCCGAAAAGTACAAGCCGTTCGGAGGGGTATCCAATCCCGCCCAAAAACCAATCGTTCGGGGGAGACTTCTCAGGGTTCGGGGCTTAGGGGAGGGATGCGTGTTCGAGTCCGGTGGTCTCAGGCTTGGCTGGCGATCCTTGGGGTTGTGGGGGTGGTGCTTGCGGTGCAGGTCGTTCCGAGCTTGCTGAAGCCACCCGCACCGCCGCCCGTGCCCGCTGACGTGGGCCTGCCCCATGCGCAAGCTCGGAGAAGCTTCGAGTTGGTGGGGCGAGACGGGGTCGCTGAAGGGCACGGTGAGAAGCGGGGACCACAGGCCGAACGGAGACACGGGACCCGTGGCGGCCGGAAGCATGCTCGTCGAAGCCGGCGACGTGTCGGGCGGGTGACGCGGGGGCGGGGGTCCCCCATAGCGGAGGACGCCGAAGGCGTCCGAGCACATGTGGGAGAGCCGCCGCGGCAGGACCCGCCCGCCATCCCCCCGGTCCCGACCCCCTCTCCCCCAGCCCCCGAACCCGTCCCTTCACCCCCGCCCGAACCTCCGCCACCAGCCCCGTCTCCGCCCCCGCCCAACGACGGCTCGATGGAGTTCGCCCCGCAGTAAGCCAGAGGACTGGGCACCCCTCCGAACGGCTTGTACTTTTCGGCCCAGACCACTCAAGCGAGAGCAGATCTGCTTAAAGGCCGGAAATGTTGTGTGTGGAGGGGTGCCCAGTCCTCTGGCTTACTGCCGCTATAGTCCCTCGCCGTTTTGGCAGCACCGCGCGAATACGAGTTGGTCCTGATGCTCGATCCCGGCCCCGACGAGGCCGGGCGAGACGCGCTTGCCCAGGACGTCAAATCGCGAATCGAGGGCAAGGGCACGCTCAAGCATGAGAACAACTGGGGCCTGCGCAAGATGGCCTACGAGATCGCCCAGCGCACCGAGGCCGACTACCGCTGGTTCCGCTTCGAGGGTCCCTCGGAGCTGCTCGACGAGCTCAACCACAACCTCAAGATCGTCGATGGCGTGCTGCGCTTCCGCATCTTCAAAGTCGACTCGACCGCACCGGTGATGGTGCCGCCGGCCGTCGCCGCCCCTGCCCCCGGCGCCTCGCGCGAGCGCGGCACACAGGGACCTTCCCGCACCGTCGCCCCGACTGAGAGCGACGAGAGTGCCGAGCCGGCCGAGGCTCCTGCCGCCGCGGCCGAGTAGCCACTCCCAATCGGCAGCCGGCTCAGTTTACCTCGCAGATTGCGGGACAAGGGGGGCGAGTCGCGCCGCCAGCGCTCTTAGACTGAGCTCCAGACAACGATTCGGAGGAGTTGAGAGCTGTGGCAGCATCAAACGTGAACGTGGTGGTCATCACCGGAAACCTGACCCGCGATCCTGAGCTGCGCAGCACGCCGGGCGGAACCTCGGTTTGCAAGCTGCGCGTGGCGGTCAACAGCCGTCGCAAGGACGGGCAGACGGGCGAATGGATCGACAAGCCCAACTATTTCGACGTCACGGTATGGGGGGCCCAGGGCGAGAACTGCGCCAACTACCTGAGCAAGGGCCGGCCCGTGGCAATCGAGGGCCGGCTCGACTGGCGCGAGTGGGAGAAAGACGGCGTCAAACGGCAGACGGTCGAAATCATCGCCAACTCGGTCCAGTTCCTCGGCAGCCGCGACGGCTCCGGGGGCGGCAACGGCAACGGCGGCTTCTCGCCCAGCGCCGACGTGCCCGCCGATGCATCCGACTTCGCCGGCGCACCTGCCGGTGGGGGTGATGGTGGTGGCGACGACGACATTCCCTTCTAAGAAGGAGACCTCGTCTCGCAGCGGCACAAGGACGCAGGGAGCGAAGCGTGCTTGTACGTGAGTGGCCGAGGATGCCGCGACGCGCCGTGTCTGCTGTTGCGAGACGAGGTCTGTAGGATTGCCGGCCCACGATGGCGAGAACGAGCGACGCAGGATCAGCAGCACCGCGGCGCGGACGGCGTGCGCCGGACCGTGCGCGGCCGCGCAAATACACGCGGATCAACTCTGAGGCGGTCGACTACAAGGACCTCAACCTGCTGCGCCGTTTCCTCTCCGACAAGGGGAAGACACGCGGGCGCCGGGTGACCGGCCTCTCGCGCAAGCACCAGCGCCAGCTCTCGGTCGCGGTCAAGCGAGCGCGCGAGATCGCCCTCCTCCCCTACGTCGGAGAGCGCTGATGGCGCAGGCGATCCTGCTCGAGGACGTCGAGCAGCTCGGCCAGAGGGGTGAGCCGATAGACGTCTCCCCCGGCTATCTGCGCAACTACCTGATCCCGCGCAAGCTCGCCGCGCCCGCCACGCCGGGCGCGCTCGAGGAGGCCCAGCGCCGCAGCGAGGCCTCCGAGCGGGCCGAGAAAGCCCGCGCGGAGCGGGAAGAGCAGGCGGCATCGCTGCTCTCCAAAACCGTGCTCACGATCCACCAGCGAGCGGGCGAGGACGGCAAGCTCTTCGGCTCGGTCGGCGTCAAGGAGATCGCCGACGCGATCGAAGACGCCCGCGACCTGCGCATCGACCGGCGCAAGGTCCGCCTCGAGCAGCCGATCCGCGAGATCGGCACCCACATGGTCGAGATCGAGCTCGCCGACGGCAGCGTCGCCTCGGTGAAGACGATCATCACCGAGGAACGGTAGAGAACAAAGCGCCGCCTCCTCAGCCGCCCCCGGACGCGAAGCGGAGGAGGCGGCGACCATGATTCCGCGTCCGGGGGCGGCTAGTCTGCCGTCATGCGGCTGCCAACTCGTCTGAGGCGGCGTATTAAGGCAAGGGCCCGTTTCGGCTGGGCTCGGTCCGAGCGGGCCACTGTCGGCCTGGCGACGGTCGCCCTCGGCGGAGCCGGCGTCGTTCTGATCGGGCAGTTCGGCCGCATGCTGCAGCGCCGCGCCCACGAAGAGGCGGACGGCGAACGGCTGGTGGAAGCGGCGCCGGCCGCGGCGCTGGATACGGTCGGCATCGCGGTCAGCGGCTACACCGCGGCGCCGCGGACCGAAATCGTCCTCTTCAACCTGCTCGCCGGCTTCCTCGCATCCTTCACCCTGGTGCGGCTCTCGACGCTCGGCATCCGCGATGAATGGGGGCCGTTCCGCAACGTCAGCGTCGGCGGCCGCCACATCCACCACTTCGTGCCCGGCATCCTGCTCGCCTTCGCCTCCGGCACCACCGCCTTGCTCACCGACAACGAGGCGCTGGAAGAGCGCCTCGCCCTGACCACGGGCATCGGCATGGGCCTCACCTTCGACGAGGCGGCGCTGCTGCTCGACCTGCGCGACGTCTACTGGACCCGTGAGGGCCTGCTCAGCGTCCAGCTCAGCCTCGGCGCCACCGCCATTCTCAGCGTCGCCATCCTCACCCGCCGCATCCTCCGCCGCGGCGAGCGCCGCCGCGAGGCGGAGGGCCTGATCCCGCAGCCCTGAGCTACCCCTTCGGAGTGCAGCTGCGGACGAGGCTGCCCGCCAGTCGCGTGCCGTCGGCGAATACCCCGTAGCCCTTGGCGTTGAGATGCCCGTCCGGGCACTTGGCCAGCAGGTAGCTCTGCGTCTTGCCCCTGTAGGTGAATTTGCGGCCGACCTTGAGGCTGAAGCTGATCGGCGAGCCATAGCCGCCGGCGATCTTCGGGACTGAGGCCACCGTCTTCAGCCCGTAGCGGCCGTTGTGGATCTTCGAGACCTCGACCCGGGTCACGACCGCGGCCGAGACTGGCGATTGGAGGTAGGCGTGCAGGAAGACGGTGGTCTTGCCGCCCTTGACGCCGCCATTGAAGGCGAGCAGCTTGCTCTTGGCGATGAACGGTTTCTGTTCGGGGAATTCGACTTCGACGCTGGTCGAGCCTTCGCCAACCAGCGACGGGCGGCAGATCGCCTTCGCCTTCGCCGTGGTCTGCGCCTGCAGTTTGCCCGAGGTGCAGGTGGCGAGGCCCTTGGCGTTGATCGTCCCGTTCTTATCGGTTTCGATCACGACTTCCTTCACCGCCGGCGGGTGCTTGCCGTCGAGGGTCCTGATCTTGCCACTGACGTGGATGGTGATCGGCGCGAGCTTGTTCCGCGGCAGCTTGGTGGGGCTGAAGGAGCCGTTGGCGGTCAGTTCCAGGTCGCCGACGATGACCTTGATCGGCTTGTTGACCCCCTTCGCCAGGGCGATTCCCGCGAGCGCGAGAACCAGCGCCATCCCTGTTGCAAGAACCAGAGTCGTCCGCTTGCTCACGCTTGATCTCCTCCCGTCGGCAGAACCATCCCTGTAGGGAACCTAGCAGTACCGAATAGTTGCGCCAGCGGTATGGGCATAGAAAGGGCGGCCCGGAGGCCGCCCTTTCTCCCCTTTTCGTCCTGAGTCGTGAAAAGCGCTGCGTTCAGCCCTTCGGGGTGCAGGGCCGGGTGAAGGTACCCGCGAGACGCGTGCCGTCGACGAAGACCGAGGTGGCCTTGGCGTCCAGGTGACCATCCGCGCAGTTGGCGAAGAGGAACGGCTGGTTCTTGTAGCCATGCGTGAACAGGAGCTGGAATTCCCTCACCGAGCCGTAACCGCCGGCGATCTTCGGGACCGAGGCGACCGACTTGGTGCCGTAGCGACCGTTGTGGATCTTCGAGATCTTCACCGTCGTCACCACCGCCGCTGAGACCGGCGAGCTCAGGTAGGCGTGGATGTAGATCGTCGTCTTGCCGCCGCTGGTGCCGCCGTTGAAGGCGAGCAGCTTGCTCTTGGCGATGAACGGTTTCTGTTCGGGGAAGCCGACTTCGATGTTGGTCTTGCCTTCGCCGATGATCGCCTTCTTGCAGATCGCTTCGGCGTGCGCGGTGTCCTGCGCCTGCAGTTTGCCGGAGGTGCACTTGGGCAGTCCATCGACGTCGATCATGCCATGCTTGTCGGTTTCGACGACGACTTCTTTCAGCGCTGGCGGCTGGGTGCCGTCGAGCGTCTGGATCTTGCCTTCGACGTTGAGGCTGATCGGCGCCGGCTTGCCCTTCTTCGGCAGCTTCTTCGGTGAGAAGCCGCCGTTCAGGGTCAGCTTGAGGTTCCCCACCTGCACGATCGTGGGCTTTTCCGCGGTGGCGATGCCCGCGACGGCGACGGCGAGAGCCGCGGCCAGGGCCAGTGTCGTGATCAAACGCTTACGCATGTGATGTATCTCTCTCCTTTGCGGCCTGGCGTGTCAGCCCCGGCCTTCGAAAGCCTTGGTATCCCTCCAACTGGGCAAATTACCAGTCTCGCAATCCAGATAAACCCGCCGATTCATGAAAAAGAGCGGCTTAACAGGGCGCGTTGTCAGCTCTCGAGCATCGAGAGCCGGGTGCGCTCGCGCTCGGCGGCCGCCCCCTCGGGACCGAGGAAGGGCAGGGTGATCCAGAACATCAGGTCGGGGAGACGGCTGGGCAGGCGGCTGGCTGCGCCGTGCAGGATCTCGCTGTAGAGGAGCTCGTTGACGCCGCCGGCGAGCGAGAGTGAGGTGATTCCGGGCAGCTCGACCGAGGTTTCGGCGCGACCCGCGTCGAGAAAGCCGGTGAACTGGCGCAGCGCTGCGTCGCGCCGGGCCAGCGCTTTGGGGCCGGCCGCCAGCACCTCGACGATCGCGAAGCGGGCCTCGTCGGGATGCTCGGCGAGGTGGGTGAGCAGCTCGCCGAGGCCGGCGGCGACGCGCTCCGCCCAGGGCGCGCCCGGCCTGGACTCGAAGCCGCGCGCGGTGTCGCCGAGCAGATTGCCGAGCAGCACGTCGTAGGTGGCGAGGAAGCAGTCCTCCTTGGAGGAGAAGAGTTCGTAGAAGGTCTTGCGGGAGACGCCGGCGACGCCGATCACGTCGACGACCCGGGTCTCCGGATAGCCGCGCTCGGAGACGACCTCGATCATCGCCTGCAGGATGCGGGTGCGTTGGGACTCCGTCACGGCCTCCCGCGGCAATCCGTGCCGGCCCCTTGGCAGCCGCTCGCTCAATCTAGCGGTGCGTCTACCTGAAGCCACTCTCAGACTGTAGTGCAGACGGGGCCCGGAGCGCGACTTTCTGTACCCGTGAGTCTCCGGATCGTGAAGCGCCCTAGAATCGCGCTCGGTGAGGGCTCGGGGGCGCATAGAGAGAGTCGCGGCGCTGGCCGCCATGGCTTTGCTCGCGACCCTGGCCGTCGCCTGCGGAGACTCCGGATCCTCCAGCAATATCGGTCAGCTGCAGGGCAAGACCGACAGCCCGCTGCTCGAATTCGGAGAGGAAGGCAGCGACGCCGAACTGCAGCAAGCAACTGAAACGGCGGACGCCTTCCTGGCCGCTCGCGCCAAGGGCAACTGGCGGGCCGCGTGCGCGCAGCTCTCCAGCCCTCTGGTCGACAAACTCGAAACGCTGGCGAGCCACTCCACCGGCCTCGAAGACACCTCCTGC
>CAZQET010000311.1:0-7850 GCA_964591825.1 uncultured Conexibacteraceae bacterium | reverse complement strand
GAGGCGATCGGGGATCGCGACGGTGCGGAAGGGGAGGCCGAGACTTTCGCTGGGATCGCCGGCATAGACGTGGCTGTCCAATGCGATCTTCATGTCCGGCACGAGGTAGCCGTGCACGTCGCGGAGGCGGCGAGTGACCGTACCATCGTCCTGGCCGACGATCGCGCCGACGATCGCGTGGCCCGCCTGCCAGTCGATTCCGTAGACCCCGGGTCTGGCGCTTTCCTCGTTGCGCTCGAGCACGATCCGTCGTCGCCCAACCGCTTCGACTCGCGTGTTCAGGGGCCAATCCGAATGGTCCGGTACGACGACCTGGGCGGAGAAGTGCCAGGCCGCCGCGACCGCGATGCCAAAGCCGACGAGCAACAGGACGACGCAGGCGACAACGAGGCGCAGGTGGCGCCGCAGCCACGCCCGTGCCGCAGCCACCTAAGCGGGGGTGGCGAAACGGTCGATCGCCGCGCGCCAGGAGCCGGTGCTGCGGGGGGCGCCCTGCCGGCTGCGCGCCTCGCAAGGACGGGCTGTCGGTTGGATGGGCTCGAGGCCATACTCGCCGAGCGTCGCGAAGTCGATCACCAGGTCCGCCGTGTCGGCCAGGCGGTGTGTGAGTGCTTGCTTAGAATCGAACATGGGTTCGTAATCTAGGACTGCCTCCGGACGGCATGTCATTTCTGCACGCCGTCTTGCATTTCGTGCCTGGAGAGGCGCCTTTTCGCGGTTCCCGCCGAGTCGAAGCCAAGCACGATGGCGGAGGTCTCGGCGGGCTTCTCGACGTTCGGCGAATGCCCGGCGCCCGCGATCAGCCTGGTTTGGATGTTGGAGTCGGCGGCGCGATACGCGGCGAGCGCTTCGCTCGGGTCGTTTGCGATCTGCTCCTCCGCCCCCATGATTGCCATCGCCGGCTTGTTCAGGGCCGCCACTCGGTTGGGGAGCGGCTCTTCGCCGGTGTAATCGTCAAAGGCATCGTGGGAGCCGGTGTAGGCGCTGTAGGTCAGCCGCTTGACGTCCTCGACGAAGGTGTCGGGAACGTCGAAGCCAGGCGCGAAGGCGACCTTGAGCCCGTCGCGAATCGAGAAGTCGGGCTTGATTCGCCACATCGCCTCGCCGATCACCGGCTTGAACGGCAGTTCGCCGATCAAGCCGACGTCGCCGTAGGACGCGTCGGGAATGCTGTCGATGAGGACCATGCGGTCGACGAGCTGCGGCGAGCGTTCGGCCAGCGCGACGGTAATCGGCCCGCCCAGCGAGTGGCCGACGACCTCGGCATGCCTCACCCCGAGCTTCGCCAGCACCTGGGCGATGAGTTCCGCCTGGTCGGCGATCGAGTAGCCGGAGCCGGGCTTTTCCGAGCCGCCGTGCCCACGCAGGTCAACGGCCACGACACGATGCCCGCGGGCGAGCCGCGGAATCATTCCGTCCCAGTAGTTGATCGCGCAGGTGAAGCAATGGATGAGGACGATCGCGCCGGCGCGCCGCGGGCCGTCTTCGACGACCTCCACTTCACCGGCGGGGACCTTGACGATCCTTCCACCGGGTTCGGTGACGCCCGCCGCCTTCGTTTCGTGGTCGACGATCAGGGTGTTGAGCCCGAGCAGCACGACGAGCACGACGACGATGCCGATCAGGATCTTCCAGCCTCTGCGCATGACGGCCGTTACCCTAGCCGGAGAATCGCTCCCAAGCGCGAAGAAGAAGCCTGACCATGGAGAAATTCGTAATCGAGGGCGGCGTGCCGCTCTCCGGCGAGCTGACCGTCGCCGGCAACAAGAACGCGGCGCTGCCGATCCTCGCCGCCTGCCTGCTCACCGAGGAGGAGCTGCTGCTGCACCGCGTGCCGCGCATCCGCGACACCGAAGCGCAGCTGGCGCTGCTCGAGCGGCTCGGCGTGGAGGTCGGCTGGATTGGCGACAACAGCGTTCGCCTCTGCGCCGCGAGCGTCGCCGACGCGGTCGTCGACGAGGAGCTCTCCAAGCAGATCCGCGCCTCCTTCCTACTCGCCGGACCATTGCTGGCTCGTTTCGGCGAGGCCCGCATGCCGCCTCCGGGCGGGGACTTCATCGGTCGCCGCCGCCTCGATGCCCACCTCGACGCCTTCGAGGACCTCGGCGCTCGGGTCGAGGGCGAGCGTTGGATCGAGCTCAGTGCCCCCGCCGGCGGCCTGGCCCCCTGTGCGATCTTCATGGACGAGCCCTCGGTGATGGGGACCGAGAACGCGCTGATGGCGGCCGCCCTGACGCCCGGCCCGACCACGATCTCGAACGCCGCCTGCGAGCCCCACGTCCAAGACCTGGCCCGACTGCTGACGGCGATGGGGGCACAGGTCGACGGCATCGGCTCCAACGTGATGACCGTGCACGGTCGCGACCGGCTGGGCGGCGCGGAGCACACGATCTCGGCCGATCACATCGAGGTCGGCAGCTTCATGGCGCTTGCGGCGGCGACGGGTGGCGAGCTGTGCATTCGCGACGTCGAGCCGCTCGATCTACTGATGGTTCGGCGCCAGTTCCGGCGCCTGGGGCTGCGCTCGGAGATCGAGGGCGCCGACGTGATCGTCCCGCCGGGGCAGCGACTGCGCATCCAGGCGGACCTCGGCGACGCGATCCCGAAGATCGAGGACGGGCCCTGGCCGGCCTTCCCCGCCGACCTGACCTCGATCGCGCTGGCGCTCGCCACGCAGGCGGACGGCGAGATCCTGATCTTCGAGAAGATGTTCGAGAACCGCCTCTTCTTCGTCGACAAGCTGGTGGCGATGGGCGCTCGGATCACGCTCTGCGATCCCCACAGGGCGATCGTCAGCGGTCCGAGCCGTCTTCACGGCGAAAGGGTCGAGAGCCCCGACATCCGCGCCGGCATGGCGATCCTCATCGCCGCGCTGGCGGCCGAGGGCACCTCGGAGATCGGCAACATCCGCCAGATCGACCGTGGCTATGAGCAGATCGACGACCGCCTGCGCGCGCTCGGCGCCCGCATTGAACGGGTCTCCTCGGAGGTCCCTGCATAGGTCGTCCCACCGCGACTCCGCCGCTCCCAGACGCGGGAGCGAGCGAGCAAGATCGCCGGTCATTATGAGTGCGAGCGAGCGAAAGCAGAGGAGGCAGCGGGCTTGATGTCGATTCACCCCATTCCACCTGGCACCCGCGACGTGCTGCCCGACGAGATGCGGGAGCTGCGCCGCCTGCACATGGCGACGATCGAGGTCTTCGAAGCTCGCGGCTACGGCGAGGTCGCGACGCCTGCAATCGAGTACGACGAGGTGATGGCGCGCGGCGACGGACGCGCCGCTGGGTCGACCTACCGCTTCTTCGATGAGCAGGGCAACCTGCTGGCGCTGCGCTCCGACATGACCGTGCCGATCGCGCGCCTCGTCGCCAGCCGCTACGCCGACGCCGAGATGCCGGTACGACTCTGCTACCTCGCCAACGCCTTCCGCGCCGTGCGTCCCCAGCGCGGGCAGATGCGCGAGTTCGCCCAGGCCGGCGTCGAGCTGATCGGCGCGCCGGCGCCCGAGGGGACCGCCGAGGTGGTGGAGGTGCTGGAGGCGACCCTCGATGCCGTCGGCCTCGATCGCGCCGTGATCGGGCTCGGCGACTCCGACCTCTACCGGCAGCTGCTCGGCGAGCTCGGCGTCGAGGACGAGGCGCGCGATTCGCTGCTGACCCGGCTCGCCGCCCACGACCTAGTCGGCCTGGGGGCCGAGCTTTCCGAGCTGCCGGGGATCGAGGACGCGCAGATCGAGACCTGCCTCGCCCTGTCCCAGCTCAGGGGCGGCAAAGAGGTTCTGGATGAGGCGCGTTCTCTCGGCGGCGAGGCGGTGGAGCGCGCGACCGCGCGCCTCGGCGCCACGCTCGAGGCGCTCGAGGCGCGCGGAGCTGCCGATCGCGTGCAGATCGACCTCGGCCTGCTGCGCGACCTGGGCTACTACAGCGGCGCCATCCTCGAGGTCTACGACCCGGCACTCGGGCACGTGCTGGGCGGCGGTGGGCGTTACGACCGTCTTTTGCGGCGCTTCGGCGTCGACCTCCCGGCGGCCGGCTTCGCCCTCTATCTGGAGCGCGTGCACGTCGCCCAGCTGGAGGAGGAATCTCGCGGAGGAGGCGGCTCGTGAGCGTCGAGGTGGCCGGCATGGGTCGCGCCAAGGCGGAGGGACCGCTGAAGCTGGCGGTGCCGCGCGGCGCGCTGCTCACCGAGACACTCGACGCCCTCGACGCGATCGGCATCGACACCGCCGCCGTGCGCGGCGAGTCGCGCTCGCTGATCTTCCCCGGCGAGGAGATCACCCTGGTGACGATGCGGCCGTCCGACGTGCCCACCTACGTCGAGGCGGGCGCCGCCGACGTCGGCATCACCGGCAAGGACGTGCTGCTGGAGCAGGCCGACCGCCAGGTCTATGAGCTGCTCGACCTCGGCTTCGGTCGCTGCCGGATGGTGCTCGCCGGCCGGATCGGCGACTCGAGCCTGGGCGAGTCGCAGCGGCGGCTGGGGATGATGCGGATCGCGACCAAGTATCCCCGCACTGCCGAACGCCACTTCGAGTCGACCGGGCGTCAGGTCGAGGTGATCGAGGTCAAGGGCTCGGTCGAGCTGGCGCCGCTGATCGGCCTCGCCGACGGCATCGTCGACCTGGTCGCCACCGGCCGCACCCTCGAAGAGAACGAGCTTGAGGTGCGCGAGGAGATCGTCGAGTGCACGGCCCGCTTCGTCGCCAACCGGGTGGCGCATAAGCTGCGGGCAAGAGAGGTGGACGAGCTGACGACGAAGCTGCGGGAGAAGGTGGCGCCGTGAATCCCAAGGACTTTCCCTGGCGCGGGGCGGCTGAGACGGCCGAGCAGATTCGGATTTGGGCCGGAGGGGTGGTGCAGCGGCCGCCCGAGGAGGAGATGCGCAAGCTCGCCCCCGAGGTCGGTCGCCGCTACGACGACTCGAGGCTTCTGGAGCTGACGAATCGCTTCGACGCAACCGACGCTCCGCGCGATCGCGTGCAGGTCGACAACGCGGAGGCAACTGCGGCCCTTACGGCTCTCGATCCGCCCTTGCGAGATTCGCTCGAGCTCGCCGCAGCAAATATCCGCGCGGTCGCCGAAGCTCAGCTCGATGAGGTGCAACGTGTTGTCTCCCTTCCTGGGGGTCAAAGCGTTGCGGTCCGGGAGGTGGCGATTGAGGCGGCGGGGATCTACGCGCCGGGCGGGCGGGCCGCGTATCCGTCGAGCGTCCTGATGTGTGCGATCCCGGCCCGGGTAGCCGGGGTGCGCCGGGTCGCGCTGGCGACGCCGCCGGGCCCGGACGGGTCGATCAACGCACTGGTCCTTGCGGCTGCTGCGCTGGCTGAGGTTGACGAGGTCTACGCCGTGGGTGGAGCTCAGGCAATCTTTGCTCTGGCCTACGGCAGCGACTCGATCGAGCCGGTCAACGTCATCGCAGGACCAGGCAACGCTTGGGTGCGTGAGGCCAAGCGCATGGTCAGCGGCGAGGTTGGCATCGATTCGCTCGCCGGACCGTCGGAGTTGATGCTGGTTGCCGACGCCGAGACCAACCTGGAGTGGGCCGCGCTCGACATCTGCGCGCAGGCGGAGCATGGGGGGGACGGACCGTTGATTGCGGCGGCCGTCGAGGGAGACGTGCTCGATGGCTTGCGGAAGGAGGTCCAGCGGATCGCCGCTCAGACCGATCGGATCGGCGAGGCGCCACTGGCCCTGGTCCAGGTTCCCGAGCTGGGCGACGCGATCGACCTGGCCAACGCCTTCGCCCCCGAGCACCTGGAGCTGCTGGTCGAGGATGCCGCCAGCCTCGCCGAGCAGGTGACGACGGCCGGCTGCACTTTCACCGGCCCCTACAGTGCTACCGCTTTCGGCGACTACGTCGCCGGCTCCAACCACGTGCTCCCCACGGGTGGGGCCGGACGCTTCTCGGGACCGCTCGGCCCTGGCGTCTTCCGGCGCAAGATCGCCACCGTGGAGGTTTCAGCCGGGGCCGCTGCGAAGCTGGCACCGCACGTCGAGCGCATCGCCCGTGCCGAGGGATTCCCCGTGCACGGCGAGTCCGCGATGATTAGGGCGGAATCATGAGCCGCAAAGCTGAGAGAGAGCGCATCACCGGCGAGACCAAGGTCAAGCTTGGCCTGGACCTCGACGGCGGTGAGGCGAGCGCCGTCACGGGCGTCGGCTTCCTCGACCACATGCTCGACCTGCTCGCTCGCCACGGACGCCTCGGCCTGAAGGTCGAGGCAAGCGGTGACCTGGAGACCGGCGCCCACCACACGGTGGAGGACGTCGGCATCGTGCTCGGGCAGGCGCTCGACGAGTCGCTTGGCGACCGGGCGGGGATCCGGCGCTACGGATCGGCGCTGGTGCCGATGGACGAGTCGCTGGCCGAGTGCGCGCTCGACATCTCCGGCCGCCCGCTCTGCGTCTTCGACGCCGAGCTGCCGGCGACCTCGATCGCCGGCTTCGACACCGAGCTGGCGGAGGAGTTCTTCCGCGCCGTCGCCAACAGCGCCAAGCTGACCCTGCACGTCTCGGTTCGCTACGGGACCAACGCCCACCACATGATTGAGGCCTGCTTCAAGGCCTTCGCGCGGGCGCTGCGCGTCGCCGTCTCGGTCGATCCCGAGGAGAGCGGCGTGCCCTCGACCAAGGGGACCCTGAATGAGTAGTGCCCGGATCTGCATCCTCGACTACGGCATGGGCAACCTGCGCTCGGTCGAGAAGGCGCTCGAGCACGTCGGTGCCACGGCGACGATCGCCCGCGATCCGGAGACCGTGCGCGCTGCCGAGGGGCTGATCCTGCCCGGCGTCGGCGCCTTCCCCAAGGCGATGGAGGGGGTACGGGGATTCGGCCTCGACGAGCTGATCCTCGAGCGTCGCGATGCCGGGGTGCCGATTCTCGGCATCTGCCTCGGCCTGCAGCTGCTCTTCGACTCGACCTCAGAGTTCGGCGGCGCCGAGGGTCTCGGCCTGCTGCCGGGACCGGTCGGGGAGCTCGACGCGCCCGGGCTCAAGGTCCCGCACATCGGCTGGTCGCCGGTGCGCTGGGAGCGCTCTTCGCCCCTGGTCGAGGGGATCGACTCCGAGACGCCCTTCTACCACGTGCACTCTTTCGCGCCGCAGCCGCAGCCGGGTGACGTTCTGGGCACCGCCGAGTACGGAAGCCGCTTCGCCTCGGTCGCCGAACGCGACGCCGTCTTCGGGGTTCAGTTCCACCCCGAGAAGTCGAGCTCGGCGGGCCTGCGCCTGCTCTCCAACTTCGCCGGCATCTGCGCCTCCGTCCCGGCGTGATCCTCTACCCCGCGATCGACATTCGCGCTGGCCAGGCGGTGCGCCTGACCCAGGGCGACTACGCACGGGAGACCATCTACGACGCCAATCCGGCCGACGCGGCGAGGCGTTGGGCGGACGACGGTGCAGAGTTCCTGCACGTGGTCGATCTCGACGGCGCCAAGGCGGGCGAGCCCCGCAACCTGGATGCCGTCCGCCGCATCGCCGATGCGGTCGAATGCCCCATCCAGGTCGGCGGCGGCCTGCGCGACGCTGAGTCGGTTGCGGCGGTGCTTGACGCCGGGGCCGAGCGAGTCGTCATCGGGACCGCGGCCATGCGCGATCCCGCGTTCTTTGCCGAAATGATCGAGGCGTTTGGTGCGCGTGTAGTCGTCTCGGTTGACGCTCGCGATGGCAAGGTTGCATTGGACGGTTGGACCGAGTCCAGTCGCGTTGAGGTTGCGGATGCAATCGCTGCCCTTACTGTGCGTGGGGCACGCCGCTTTCTCTGCACCGCAATCGAGGTGGACGGGACGATGGAAGGGCCTGCCCTCGACGAACTCAGCCGAATCGCGTCGCTTACCAGGGCCAACGTCATTG
>CAZQET010000310.1:0-2119 GCA_964591825.1 uncultured Conexibacteraceae bacterium | reverse complement strand
CGGCGGTCGCGGCGGCGGTCAACTCCGGGTGAGAGATGCCGCGATGGCCGGCGAAGCCGCAGCAGGTCGACGAGGGCGCCACGTAGACCTCCTCGGCGAGCGCGCCGGCCAGTGACTCGAGGCGACCGGCGAGGCCCATCTGGCGGGTCGCGCAGGTCGGGTGGACGGTCGCCGCGCCGACCTTGCGCTGGACCTCGAGATTGGACAGCAGCCGCTCGGCCCAAACGACAGAGTCGAGGACCTCCAGCTTGGCGAGACGCTCGGCGTTCTCTTCGCTGAGCACGCCGTCACCGGTATCCGAGATCCCCTGCGTACAGGAGGCGGCGTCGATCACGACCGGCAGCGCCCCCTCCCCGCTCCAGGCCCAGAGGCGCTCGACCATCTCGTTCGCCTTGTGGCGGTGGGCGTCGCCGAATCCTTTCGAGCTGAAGGGCAGCCCACAGCAGCTGCCGTCAACGTCGCCGGGGATCCAGACCGGCTTCCCGGCGCGCCGGGAGACCTCGACCAGCGCCTCGGTCGGGGAGCCCCTGTAGATGCGGCTCGTGCAGGAGGGGACATAGACGGCTGCGATTGGGAGAGGAGGGGATGACCCTCCAACGACACTCCCCGCTTTTGTCGGGGGAGGGTCATCCCCTCCTCTCCACTTGGCCGCCCCCGGCAGGCCGGCGCCGCGCTTTGTCCGTCGAGCGATCGGTCCGCCCAACCGCAGCGCCATTCGCGAGATTCTCTCCACCGCGCCCCAATGCTTTGCCGCGGCGAGGGCGGCGCGCTCTGCGCGCTCCGAGTGACGCTCGGCGCGCAGCTCCTTGACCAACCTGCCGGTGTCGATCCCGACCGGGCAGGCGAGTTGACAGGAGCCGTCGGCGGCGCAGGTGTCGAGCGAGTCGTACTCGTACTCCTCCAGCAATGCCTTCTGCACCGGCGAGCCCTCGGGCTGGCGCGCGATCTCACGCCGCAGAACGATCCGCTGCCGCGGCGTCGTGGTCAGGTTGCGGCTCGGGCAGACCGGCTCGCAGAAGCCGCACTCGACGCAGGTCGTCGCGGACTCCTCAATCGAGGGGGTCGTTTTCAGGTTGCGCAGGTGGACGCCATGGTCGCGGTTGAGGACGACCCCCGGCGCGAGCACGCCGTCGGGGTCGGCGAGGCGCTTCACCCGCCACATCAGCTCGGTCGCCGCCTCCCCCCATTCGCGCTCCACGTAGGGGGCCATGTTGATCCCGGTGCCGTGCTCGGCCTTCAACGAGCCGTCGTACTTGCCGACGATCAGCTCGACCAGCTTCGCCATGAAGGCCTCGTAGCGGTCGAGGTCCTCCTGCTTGGCGAAGTCCGGGGTCAGCATGAAGTGGAGGTTGCCGGCGGAGGCGTGACCGGCGACGCCGGGCAGGAAGCCGTGCTCGCCGAGCAGCGCCTGCAGGTCGCGGGCGCCCTCGGCGATCCGCGCCGGGGGGACGCAGACGTCCTCGACGATGAGGGCGGTGCCCGGCAGGCGCAGGCGGCCGATCAGGCCGTGCAGGCCCTCGCGCACCCGCCAGGCCAGCTCGATCTCCTCGGCGTCGCGGGTGAAGTCGATCGGCCGGATCGTCTCCTGCGGGGAGAGGATCTCGCCCGCCCTGGCGACGTAGGCGTCGAGCTCGGCCTCGGTCGCGGCGCCGAACTCGACCAGCAGCACGGCCGACTCTGGCGGCAGCTCCTTCCACTCCTCGGGCGCCCCGACCATGTTCCAGGCGGCGGTGATCAGAGCCGGGGCGACCATCAGCTCGACCGCGGTGGCGCCCGCCTCGACGAAGTCGCGGACGGGCGAGATCGCCTCGTCGATCCCGGGGAAGTGGATCCAGGCGGTGGTGGTGCGGGCGGGCAGCGGGACGGTCTCGAAGACCGCCTCGGCCACGAAGGCGAGGGTGCCCTCGGAGCCGACGAGGAGGCGGCGGAAGATCTCCAGCGGCTCCTCGGCGTCGAGAAAGGCGCAGAGCCGGTAGCCGGTCGTGTTCTTGATCGCGAACTTGGCGCGGATCCGCTCGCTGAGCTCGGCGTCCGCGCGGATCTCGTCGCGGATCGCGGCCAGCCCGGCGGCCAGATCGGGCTCCTCGGCCTCGAAGCGCGCGGCGGCGCCGGGGGCCGC
>CAZQET010000309.1:0-3551 GCA_964591825.1 uncultured Conexibacteraceae bacterium | reverse complement strand
CGGACGGCCTACATCGCGCTGCTGCACTACGTCGACGGCGTCAAGAGCTACATCCTGGCCCCGGCGCGCCTGCAGGTCGGCGCGACGGTCGCCAGCGGCCCCGACGCCGAGATCTCGGTCGGCAACTGCCTGCCGCTGTCGCGGATCCCGGTCGGCACCGTGATCCACAACGTCGAGCTGCAGCCCGGCCGCGGCGGCCAGCTCGCGCGCTCCGCCGGCGCCTCCGTGCAGCTGATGGCCAAGGACGCCGGGATGGCGACGCTGCGCCTGCCTTCCGGCGAGATGCGCCAGGTGCGCGCCGAGTGCCGGGCGACCATCGGGGTCGTCGGCAACGCCGACCACCAGAACATCACCGTGGGCAAGGCCGGCCGCAAGCGTCACCTGGGCGTGCGCCCGCAGACGCGCGGCGTGGCGATGAACCCGGTCGACCACCCGCACGGCGGTGGCGAGGCCCACCACACGCCTGGCGGGCACCCGGTCACGCCCTGGGGCAAGCCGACGCTCGGCTACCGCACTCGCAAGAAGGGCAAGCAGTCCGACCGCTACATCGTGCGGGGGCGTCGTCGCGGAAAGAAGAAGAGGTAACAAACAGAATCATGGGTAGATCTACGAAAAAGGGTCCGTTCGTGGAGGCCGCGCTGATGAAGCGCGTCACCGCGATGAACGAGTCGGGCCAGAAGCAGATGCTGAAGACCTGGTCGCGCAGCTCGACGATCTTCCCCGACATGGTCGGCCACACGATCGCCGTCCACGATGGGCGCAAGCACGTGCCCGTCTTCATCTCGGAGTCGATGGTCGGACACAAGCTGGGCGAGTTCGCGCCGACCCGCACCTTCCGCTCGCACGCGGGAACGGGGAAGGGTGAGTAGCGTGGCAACCGGCCCGATCGTCATCCGCGCCAGCTCCCGCTACGTGCGGGTCGCTCCGCGCAAGGCCCGCCTGGTTGCCGACCAGGTGCGGGGCATGCACATCGAGCAGGCCCGGGCGCTGCTCGAGTTCTCCCCGCGCGGCGCCGCCAAAGACATCCACAAGCTGATCGAGTCGGCGGCGGCGAACGCCGAGAACAACCACGACCTGGTCGCCGACGAGATGCGGATCGCGGAGATCACCGTCGACGAAGGCCCGACCCTGCGGCGCTACCGACCGCGCGCGCTCGGCCGCGCCTCGCGAATCAACAAGCGAACCAGCCACATCGCCGTGGCGCTGAGCCCGGAAGAGGAAGACTGATGGGACAGAAGATCCACCCAGGCGGCTTCCGCGTCGGCTACATCCAGGACTGGAAGTCCAACTGGTTCGAGGACAAAGACTTCTCCGACGTGCTCAACGAGGACCTGAAGATCCGCGAGCACATCGAAGGCAAGCTCGCGCACGCTGGGCTCTCCGACATCACAATCGAGCGTCACGGTGAGATCGCGGTGGACATTCACACCGCTCGCCCGGGCATCGTGATCGGCAAGTCGGGCTCCGAAGTCGACGCGCTGCGCAAGGACCTGCACAAGCTGACCGGCAAACCGGTGAAGGTCAACATCCGCGAGGTGAAGCGCCCCGAGCTCGACGCCAAGCTGGTCGCCCAGTCGATCGCTGAGCAGTTGCAGAACCGGGTCGCCTTCCGGCGGGCGATGAAACGTGCCCTCACCTCGGCGATGCGCTCCGGTGCCAAAGGGGTGAAGGTGCAGGTCTCCGGGCGACTCGGCGGCGCCGAGATGGCCCGCACCGAGGGCTACTCCGACGGCCGCGTGCCGCTGCACACGCTGCGCGCCAACATCGACTACGGCTTCTACGAGGCGCGCACGACGACCGGCCGCATCGGCGTCAAGTGCTGGATCAACAAGGGCGAGGTGATGCCCGAGGGATTCCGCTCCGACCAGCTCTCCGATGATGACGGGGCAGCGCAGGGAAGCAGCCAGCGGGGTGGCCGGGGCGGCGATCGCGGTCGTGGCCAGCGCGGAGGTGGGAGGTAGCCATGCTGATGCCGAAGCGGGTCAAGCACCGCAAGCAGTTTCGCGGCCGCATGCGCGGCAACACCAAGGGCGGCAGCACCGTCGCCTTCGGCGAGTACGGGCTCAAGTCGGTCGAGCGGGGCTGGATCACCAATCGCCAGATCGAGGCCGCCCGTGTGGCGATGACCCGCAAGATCAAACGCGGCGGCAAGGTCTGGATCAACGTCTTCCCCGACAAGCCCTACACGAAGAAGCCTGCCGAGACCCGCATGGGATCGGGCAAGGGCAATCCGGAGGGCTGGGTCGCCGTGATCAAGCCGGGCAAGGTGATGTTCGAGCTGGCCGGCGTGCCCGAGGACCTGGCCCGTGAGGCGCTGCGCCTGGCCGGCCACAAGCTCCCGGTCAAGACCAAGTTCGTGATGCGCGAGGGGGTCGAAGCCCAGTGAAGGCGTCCGAGGTGCACAACCTCAAAGACGACGAGCTGATCGCCAGGCTGATCCAGGCCAAGGAGGAGAAGTTCAACCTGCGCTTTCGGCAGGCGACCGGCGAGCTCGAGAACACCGCCAGGGTCGGCCAGGCCAAGCGCGACGTGGCCAGGCTGCTGACCGTGGCCCGGGAGCGGGGCATCGACGTGCAGAAAGAGCTGAAGAGATGATTGACGACGAGACGAAAAAAGAGACTTCTGAGGACGAGACTCCTCAGGACGAGGCCGCGTCGCCGGCGGGTCCTGACACGGACAAGGGGTCCTCGTCCTCGCGGGACGACGCTGCGGGCGAGGACCCCTTGTCCGCGCCACCCGCCGGAGATGCGGATCTGGCTGAGGAGGCACCGGCCGCAGAGGCCGAGTCTTCCGACGCGTCTGAGTCTGAGCGGAAGGAGCCCGCTGCGGCTAAGGCGGAGCCGAATCCGGAGGATGAGCTGCCTTGGAAGGAGCGCCGGCGGCTTGCGAAGTCGCGGCAACCGCATAAGGCGGGTCCCGCCCTTACGACCGAGGAAAGGGCCTCCAAGCGCGCCGAGGGGCGCAAGAGGAAGGCCACTCTGCGGCGCAATGAGCGGGCGGCCAAGAAGAAGGACAAGGCTGTTGGGACGGGGACGCCTGCTGCTGAGCAGGAGTCGGTCGCAGCGAAGACGCGGCAGGGGATCGTCGTCTCCAGCAAGGGGGAGAAGTCGATCACCGTGCGGATCGACATTGCGCGGCGGCACCCGGTCTACGAGAAGGTGGTGCGCCGCTCGCGCACGCTGCACGCTCATGACGAGCGTAACGAGGCGGGCGAGGGCGACACCGTGAGGATCGTCGAGACCCGGCCGCTGTCGAAGACCAAGCGCTGGCGCCTAGTCGAGATCTTGGAGCGCGCCAAGTGATCCAGCAGGAGTCGAGGCTCAAAGTCGCCGACAACTCGGGTGCGCGCGAACTGCTCTGCATCCGCGTCAAGGGCGGCTCGCACCGCCGCTATGCCGGCGTCGGCGACGTGATCACGGCCACGGTCAAACAGGCCAGTCCGCAGGGCGGCGTGCGCAAAGGCGAGGTCGTTCAGGCGGTGGTCGTTCGCACCCGCAAGCAGCTCGGCCGCCCCGACGGCACCTACATCTCCTTCGACGAAAACGCCGCGG
>CAZQET010000308.1:0-12193 GCA_964591825.1 uncultured Conexibacteraceae bacterium | reverse complement strand
CTCGCCTTCATGGCCGGCGAGACGATCGTCGCCGGGACCTTCGGTCGCGAGCAGGCGCTCTTCCTCTGGGGCTTCCTCTTCCTCTCGATGCTGCTGATGCGCGCGCTCTCCCGGCGAGCGGCGGGAGCGCTGGTCGATGGCGAGCGCTGCGTCGTCGTCGGCAGCGCTGAGGCCGCCCACCGGCTCGATGCCAAGCTCGAGCGCTGCGTCGGAATGCGAGCGACGATCGTCGGCCGAGTGCCGCTCGCCAGCGACGACACGAGCGGCAACGAGCTGCCCGTGCTGGGGAGCTTCGACTCGCTCGGGCGGCTGCTCGCCACTCACCAGATCGACCGGGCGGTGATCGCGCCGGGGCCCGCCGACGGCGACCGGATGCTCGACGCGATCCGCGTCGTCAAGCGGCTTGGGGTGCGGATCAGCGTCCTGCCACGCCTGCTGGAGGCGGTCGGTTCGGCGTATGAGCTGGACGAGATCGAGGGAGCGACGCTGCTTGGCCTGCGCCGCCACGGGCTCTCCCGCTCCTCAAAGCTGATCAAGCGCGGCTTCGACGTCGTTGGGGCGCTGCTCATCCTCCTGCTCTGCGCCCCCCTCATGGCCCTGATCGCCGTCGCGATCAAGCTCGACTCCCGCGGGCCGGTCTTCTTCCGCCAGCGGCGAGTGGGCCACGGCGACGACATCTTCGAGATCTACAAGTTCCGCACCATGGTCGACGGCGCCGACGCTCAGCGGGAGGCGCTGGCCCATCGCAACGAGGCGGGCGGCGGCCTCTTCAAGATCGAGGACGACCCCCGCGTGACGCGGGTCGGTCGCCTGCTCCGCCGCACCTCGATCGACGAGCTGCCGCAGCTGCTCAACGTCCTCGGCGGCGACATGTCGCTGGTCGGCCCCCGCCCACTCGTCGTCAACGAGGACCGGCTGATCGAGGGCCTTCATCGTCAGCGCCTCCTCGTCCCCCCCGGAGTGACCGGGCTGTGGCAGATCTTCGGCTCCGCTCGCATCCCGCTCGACGAGATGGTCAAGATCGACTACCTCTACGGCGCCAACTGGTCGCTCTGGCTGGACATCAAGATCCTCCTGCGCACGGTCCCCTTCGTGCTCGGACGCCGCGGCCTCTAGTTCGATTTGCCCCCATATACGTGGGTCAATCGATCAGTCGCGTGGAATCAATCATCTAGGCCGCAAGCGGTCCGAAAGTAGACACCGGAAGTCTCCGTTGGTGGCCCGTGACGGCTCCCGGTCTGCTTGCCGAGACGGCGACTCGCTACCGCGCCTACGGGATCGAGCTCGTCTGTGACTTCCCGCTGGCGATCGATCCTCCAGCAGCTGACCCCACCGTTTCGCAGAGAAGCGTCGCGACGACGATGCGGCCGGCGGCCATCGTCGAATCGCTGCGCAGCGCGGGCGGTGGCCCGGTGCACCGGGCCACGGTCGCGGCCGACACACCGCTGGTGATCGAACGTGGCGGCGACGGCGATCACCTGATCCGCCACGGAGCGCACCTGTTCCACCTCTCCGCCGATCTCGGGCTGCTCACCTGCGCGGCGCCGCGGCAGCCGGACGTGGAGTGGGAGCACGCGCTGCTCGACTGGGTCGCCTACAGCGTCGCCGTCCTGGCCGGAATGCAATGCATCCACGCCAGCGCGGTCAGAGCGCAGGGCGCCGTGCTTGCCTTCGCCGCTCCCTCGGGCACCGGCAAGACGACGCTCGCAGCCGAGCTGGTCGAGCGTGGCGCCACCTTCTTCTGCGACGACGTGCTGGCCCTCGCCGCCGACGGCGACCGCGTGCTGGCTCACCCCGGTCCACCCTTCGCCCTCTTCGACTCGCGCATCGGGCGACTCGCCGAGCGCTTCGGGCCCCGCCTGGGAACGCTCGGCGGCGAGACCTGGGTCACGGCCGAACGCCACGTGAGACGACCGGCGCCGGTGGCTGCGATCGTGCTGCTCGACCGGCGCGCCGACGGACCGCGGACGCCCCGGATCCAGCCCGGCGACTTCCTCAGCCTGCGCCGCCTCGCGATCGGCATCCCCCGGCCGGAGGACCGGGAGGAGACTCGCTTCTCGATCCTGACCGCGCTCGCCGACCAGGCTGCGGTGCTGAGGATGACGGCGAGCTCGTCGGTCGCGCCCTCCGTGCTGGCCGACTCGATCGAATCGCATCTTCGCGCGGACGGCGTTCTGTGATCGGGACTCGAGCCGATCGGGTCGATGCGCTCGCCCCGAAGCCTTTGATCGACGCGCCGGACGCGCTGCTCGCCGCCCGAGCGCTGCGCAAGGCCTGGGGCGAGCGGACGATCCTCGACGGTCTCGACCTGCGCGTCGAGCGCGGAACGCTGGTCGGCATCGACGGCGCCAACGGGATCGGCAAGACGACGCTGCTGAGGATCTGCGCGGGGCTGATCGACCCCGATGAGGGAGGCATCGACCTCGACGGCCTGCATCCGCGGCGCGACCGCGCCAGCTACCAGCGCCGCGTGGGCTTTCTCTCCGCCGGCGACCGCGGTCTCTACGCGCGGCTGACCGGGATGCAGCATCTCGAGCTCTGGGGCCGCGTCTCATTGCTGGGCCGCGACGCGTTCAGAGCGGCGATCGCGCGGATCGTCGAGAGCCTGGAGCTGAACGACCTGGTCGGGCAGCGGATGGACAGGCTCTCGATGGGCCAGCGCCAGCGCTTCAGGCTGGCAATGGCGTTCCTCCACGAGCCCGACCTGGCCCTGCTGGACGAGCCGCTCACCTCGCTCGACGCCGCCGGGGCCGAGCTGCTGCTGGGCTGCGTCGCCGAGCTGACCCGCCGCGGCGGCGCGGTGGTGTGGTGTGCGCCGGCGCTCGGCAGAGAGGCGCCCTTTGATCGGCAAATGACGCTGGCTGCCGGACAGCTGCGTGCGGAGGCGACCCGATGAGTCGCCAGCTGAGCGCCGGGCTGGCGATCTTCCGCCGCGACGCGCAGATCTTCTTCAGCTACCGGGCGCTGGCCCTCTCGCAGGCCTTCTCGGCGGTTTTCGGCGTCGCGCTCTTCTATTACATCTCGCGGCTGCTGAGCGTTCGCAACTTCGAATCACGGGAGGACTACTTCGCCTTCGTCGTGGTCGGGCTGGTGATCCTCGCCGTGCTCCAGTCGACCCTGGTGCTCTCGGCGACCGTTCGCGCCGAGCTGGTCGCGGGCACCTTCGAGCGCGTCCTCCTCTCTCCCTTCGGCGCGGTCCGCGGCGCCCTCGCGATGATGATCTTCCCGATCTCCGAGGCGATCGCCCTCAGCCTGTTGACGCTGCTGGTCGCGGCGCTCTTCTTCGGCCTCCCCCTCCACTGGCCGACGGTTCCCCTGGCGCTGCCGGTCGCGATCGTCGCGGCGCTCTCGTTCAGCGCGATCGCGCTGCTGGTGACCGCTGTGATGATCGTCTTCAAGCAGGCGCCGGGCCTCGGCGTGCTGATCGCCGGGATCACGCTCGTCTCCGGCCTCTACTTCCCGACGAGCCTGCTGCCCGCCTGGATCGGCTGGACCGCCGAAGTCCAGCCGTTCACGCCGGCGGTCAACCTGCTGCGTCACCTCCTGGTCGGCCTGCCGACCGCCGATCCCGCCTGGGTGTACATGGCGAAGCTGGTCGGCTTCGTGATCGTGCTGCTGCCCCTCGGGGCCTGGGCGCTGGGCAGGGGAATAGCGCTGAGCCAGCGCCGGGGGACGATCATTGAGTACTGAGGCATTCGAATCTGAGCCGGCCGCACCGAGCCGAGCCGCGGCCGGCGCGTTCGGGATGGCGATCGACTCGGACGCCGGAATCCCCGGCCTCGACGCGCCCAGCTGCGCCAACGGCGCGCGGCATACCGTCCACCGGCTCGCCGAGGAGGAGGACCTCGACGGATACCTCGCCGAGGGAAGCCTGACGACGCTCGGTCGCAGCGGCGAGGGCGCCCTGCGGATCGAGTACCACGAGCACTCCGCGGGCGCCACCCTGATCCGCACCGCCAGCTTCGGCAACCACCTGATCGGCGATGCCGGGCGTTCGATCGTCTCCTCGGTGAGCGCCGCCAACCCCCGCCTCTGGCAGCGCTACGTGCTCGGCCAGGTTCTGCCGCTGGCCGCCAGCATCCAGGGGCTCGAGGTCTTCCACGCCGGCGCCGTCGTCCTCGACGGAGGCGCGCTGGCCCTGGCGGGCCCTTCCGGCGCGGGCAAGAGCTCACTGGCCGCGGTGCTGGTGGCGGGTGGCGTCGCGTCCTTCTTCACCGACGACGTCCTCGCCCTCGAGGCGACCGCGTTCGGCCTCACCGCCTTCCCCGGCGCCACGCTGATGGGCGTTCCCCGCGACGCGCCGGTGGAGCTGCCGGCGGCGCTCGCGGCCGGCTCCCCCTGGCTGGCCGACGCGCGCAAGGTGCTCACGCCGGTGCACGGCGAGCGGCGGGCGCTGCCGGTCCGCGCCTTCCTGAGGCTGACGCCGGACCCCGACGCCTCCAAGATCTCCTTCGAGCCCTGCCTCCCCAACCGCCTCATGGCGACCACCTTCGACGGCGTCTCGCGGGCGCCGGAGCGCTCGCTGCGCCTGCTGCGGATAGCCGCGCAGCTCGCCGCTGGCGGTCGGGCGCTGGAGCTGCGCTACCGACCCGGCTCGGACCCGCGAGCGCTGGCCCAGGCATTGCTCGACCGGCTCGGCTCAGGACCGAGCGCGAGCGACCATGCCGCCTGAGCCGCCCTTGCGGGACGGGGCGATCGAATGGCGGGAGAAGCCGGGCCTGGCGCTGGAGATCCTCGCGACCTACGCGCGCGTGCGATGGAGCCTGCGACGCCGTGGCCTGCCGGCGACGGTCGCCACGCTCCGCGCACGGCGGATGGGCCGGCACCGCCCCCTGCAACCGCCGCTCGACCCCGCCGGCGCCTGGGCGTACGCGCACGCCGTGGTCAGGGTGCTGCGCCTCCTCCCCACCGACTCGCGCTGTCTCGTCCGCTCGCTGGTCCTCCTCTCCGTGCTCGCCCGGCGGGGAGTCGAGACCGACCTGATCATCGGCGTCCTCGCCGAGCCCGAGTTCGCGGCGCACGCCTGGCTCGAGCACCGCGGCGTCCCCCTGCTGAGGCCGGGGCGGGCGGCCGCGGGGCGCCTGGCGGAGCTCTAGCCGTGATTCGCCCCTTTGCCGGAGTCGTCGACCCCGAGAGCGGCCAGGCCCGCGCCCTCGCCCGGCGAGCCCTCTCCGGCGACGGCGATGAGATCATCGAGGCTGGGCCGCTGGTGCTCGGCGCAACCGGCTGCATCAAGGCCGAGGAGGTGCTCTGCCACCTCGACGGCGCCATCTACAACCACCGCGAGCTGGCCAGGCAGCTCAATCTCCACGGCGAGCCCGAGCCGGAGGTGGTGCTCGCTCGCGGCTTTCGCCGCTGGGGCGCCGACCTCGCGCCGCGACTGCGGGGCGAGTTCAGCCTGCTCCTCTGGGATCGGCGCGATCATCGGGGCCTCCTGGTGGCGGACCAGCTCGGGGTGCGGCGGGTCGTGGTGCGCCGTCAGGGCCGGCGCACCTGGTTCGCCTCAGAGGTCCGCCACCTGTTGCCCCTGCTCGCCTCCCGCCCGGCGCCCGACCCGACCGCGGTCGCCGCCTGGCTGACCGGCCGCCCGGCACCCGGCGGCGCCACCCTCTACCGGGGAATCGAGCGCCCGGGGCCGGGCGTGATGGTCGAGCTCGACCCGAGCGGCGCCAGGCTCCGCCGCTACTGGCAGCCGCGCTATCGCGAGCCGCTCGCGCTGGAGCGGACGGCCTTGATCGAGCGGATTCGGCACACGCTGGGCGAGGCCGTCGCCCGGCGCACGACACCCGGGGCGCCGACCGGCATCCTGATGAGTGGCGGGCTGGACTCGACCAGCGTCGTGGCACTCGCCCAGCGGACCTCGATCGACGGGGCCGTGGCGTTCTCGGCGACCTTTCCCGACCACCCCCATATAGACGAGTCGGCCTGGATCGACGCGATCGAGTCCGAGCTGGGCCTGCCGGGCGTGAGCCTCAGCGCCGGAGCGCAGGGAATCCTCGCCAGCGGCCTCGAGCACCTCGCCGAATGGGAGCTGCCGCTGCACGCCTGGAGCGAGCCGTGGACGCAGCCCCTGTTGCGCCGAGCCGCCGAGATCGGGGCGAGGACGATGCTCAGCGGTGAGGGAGGCGACGAGCTCTTCGGCAGCCGGCTGCTGCTGACCGCCGACCTGATGCGGCACGGCCACCCGCTCGCCGCGGTTCGCTACGCGCGCGGCCTGCCCGAGGCCGGTGGGCGAGCCCCCCGGCGCGTGCTCGCTAACGTGCTCTGGCGGTTCGGGGTGCAGGGAATGCCCTCCGCTCGGTTGGAGCGGATCTGGCGCGGGACCCTGGGGCGCGACACCGCTCCGTGGTGGGCCAGCGAGGAGACCGCGCGGCGGCTGCGCGAGGCGCCGGAGCCCTCCTGGCGCAGCGGCCAAGGCCCACGCTGGTGGGCAAACCTGAGCCATGCTCTGACCGAGGGCGTGCACGGATACGGAGTCCTCGACCACCTGCGCAGGCGCACCGACCAGGCCGGGCTGGAGGCGCGCCACCCGCTGCTTGACCTGGACCTGCTCGAGCTGATGCTGCGGGTGCCGCCCGAGCTGTGCGCCGAGGGCAGACTGACCCGGCCGCTGCTGCGCGCCGCCATGGACGGCATCAGCCCGGACGCGGTGCGCCTGCGCCCCGACAAGAGCGTCTTCGACGACCTCGTGACCGACGCCCTCGCCGGGCCCGAGCTGCCGGCGCTGCGGGAGATCCTCGGCAACGCCACCGAGATCGGCGCCTACGCCAGGCCGGAGGCGATCGCGGAGCTGCTCGACCGGCCCCCGCCAAACCAGCGGGACAGCCCCGGCGACTGGGGCGAGCACCTGCTGCGCCTCGCCGCGATCGAGCTCTGGCTGCGCTATCAGGGCGATCCGGACCTTCCCGCCAGGCTGCTGGAGAGCCCCCTCGTGGTGGCGCCGGCATACAGAATCGAGACGCACCTCGTCACTCCTTAGAGGAGGCTCGATCGATGGTTAGTCCTTTTCTCCCACCTCGACTTTTCTCCACCTTGCGAACCAACCCAATACGACTAGGGTCACCGGATCAACTTTTCGCGCTAATTGGTAGGTGACTGCGAAAAGCCCTGAGAGGAGCCGTGTCATGCAGACCAAGCCCAAGTACAAGAAGCCCGAGGTCGTCGACTACGGCAGCGTCCAGGACCTGACGGCTGGCTGCCACGGATCTCCACGGGACTTTCACGGCAAAAACAACGCCCTCACGGAGGTCACCTCCAGGGGCATGTGCACCTCGACTCGCTGAGCCGCGGGGCGCTCGGCGAAAGCCGTCGCGACCACCGAAAGGAAGGGGCGACTTTCCGCGTTCTACCCGCGTCCATCCCCCAGTAGGAGGAGCGCCCGCACCGTGGAGAGAGGCCCCGCAGCACCGAATGCCCACCTGCCCAAGGCTCGCTTCTCGATTCCCAAGCACGTCGCCTCTCGGGCCTTCCCGACCGAGACGGTCCTCCTCAACCTGCAGACCGGGCAGTACCACGGTCTCAATCCGACGGGGGGCCGGATGTTCGAAGTGCTCGGCGAGTGCGGCGACTTCGAGGAGGCGGTCACCCTGCTCACGAGCGAGTTCGAGCAGCCGCACGAGATCGTCGGTGACGACCTCCAAGAGCTCTGCGCCAGCCTGATCCAGCGAGGCCTCCTCGAGACCGGCCCCGCCTGATGCCCCCCGCATCGTCAAAGGCCTCCTCCCGCATCGCGCAAACGGGAGCCACGGTGGCGATCCGCTCGGAGGACGGGCCGCTGACGGAGAGGATCACCGGGATCCTGGGGGAAGCGGGCTGCACGATCGCCGGCCCGGTCGACGAGCAGACCCGCGTGGTGATCAGCACCCACCGCCGGATCGGACAGGCGGTCTGCGCGGAGGTCCGCAAGCTGGCCGCGTCCTCCTCGGAGCGGGTCGTGATCCTGGTCGTCGAGCAGGTCCGCGCGGGAGACGTGCGGCGCGCCCTGCAGGCCGGCGCGCAGGCGGTCGTCACCCACGGCTCGATCGAGAGCGCCCTGGCCCCGTCGATCGGGGCGGCGCTGGCGGGACAGATCTCGATCCCCGCTCGCACCGGCGCGAAGGGCGCGCCGCAGCTCCTCACCAACCGCGAGAAGCAGGTGCTGGGGCTGGTCGTGATGGGCATGACCAACGCGGCGATCGCCTCCAAGCTGTATCTGGCGGAAAGCACGGTGAAGAGCCATCTCTCGTCCGCCTTCGCGAAGCTCGGGGTCTCCTCGCGCAGCGAGGCCGCGACAGTGATCCTCGACCCCGAGTCCGGCACCGGGCTCGGCATCCTCACCATCCCGACCCAGTAGCGCCGACCATGCGAGCCGCCCACCCGGTCGCCCTCGTGCACGACTACCTCCTGGTCAGGCGCGGCGCCGAGCGCACCTTCGAAGCGATTGCCGAATGCTGGCCCGAAGCGCCGATCTACACCCTGCTCTACGACCCCGAGGGCAGTGAGGAGCGCTTCGCGCACAGGGACGTGCGCACCTCCTACCTACAGCGCCTCGGCGCCGACCAGTCCAGCTTCCGCCGCCTCCTGCCGGCCTTCCCGCGGGCGGTGCGCTCGCTGCCCCTGCACCGTCACCGGCTGGTCGTCTCGAGCAGCAGCGCCTTCGCGCACGCGGTGCGGGTCGGCGACGGAGTGCACGTCTGTTACTGCCACAGCCCGTTCAGGTACGCCTGGTTCGAGACCGCGCGGGCGCGGGCCGAGCTGCCGCGGCCGCTGCGACCGGCCTTGAGCCTTGCACTCGGCCGGCTGCGGGCGGGGGACCGCGAGGCCGCGCGGCGGGTGAGCGGCTACCTGGCCAACTCCGAGGTCACCCGACAACGGATCGCAACCCACTGGGGTCGCGATTCCGAGGTGGTCCATCCCCCGGTGGAGGTCGAGCGCTTCACGCCTGCCGAACCCAAGCACGAGCGACCGCTCGCCGGCCGCAGCCTGCTCGTGGTCGGCGAGCTCATCGCCCACAAGCGGGTCGACCTCGCCCTCGAGGCGGCACAAAGGGCGGGGGCGCCGATCAAGGTCGTCGGCGAGGGTCCGGAGAGAGCGAGACTGGAAGCGCTCTATGGCAGAGGAAGCGCGAGCTTTCTGGGCCGGGTCGATGACGCCGAGCTGGCGCGGCTGTACGCGTCGGCGCGGGCGCTCGTCCTGCCCAACGTAGAGGAGTTCGGCATCGCCGCCGTCGAGGCCCAGGCCGCCGGCCGACCCGTCCTCGCCGCCGCGGCCGGCGGCGCCCTGGAGACCGTGATCGACGGCGAGACCGGCATCCTCGTCCCCCCGGGCGACGTCAAGGCAATGACGCGCGCCATCGAGATCACCGACTTCGACCGCTTCGACCCCGCCCAAATCGCCCGCCACGCCCAGCGCTTCTCCAAGCAGTCCTTCCAACGCCGCCTCGTCGAGCGGGTCCATGCGGAGGAGGGCACGACGATCCGCGATACGAGATCGATACAGAGCCCGCTGCTCAAGTCGACCTAATCAAACGTGCCCGGAGAAGCGGGGGCACTCCACAGCTCCGGTAATCAGACGCTAGATGGCCAGCAGGCTCAACGAAGCTGGGCTTCGGCCCACTTGCCGACTTCATCGACCAGCGTGACCGTAGCCCTTCGATCGAGGGGCTCGGTATCCAAGATCTCGTCGTAGCGCAAGGGCACCGCGTGCTCGGTTAGAGCGACGACCTCAGAAACATCAAATGGAAACTCTCCTACGGCTGCCATGACCCCCGCGATCAGGCGATGCAGATCGTGGGTGTACTCGAATTCGACTCCCCGACACCCAAGCACAGCCTTGAGCCACTTCTCTACCGCCTGCTGAGCGTGAAAGCCAATGATCTCGTCGCTGACCCCCTGATCCGCGGCAAGCAGTTGCATCGCCTTCGCATCGTTCTCCGCCTTGCGGGCGAGGATTGCCGCTTCGACCTTCGGTTCACGCTCCGGCAAGGACTCGACCCCGGTGCAACGCCTCGCTGACCATGCTTCCGCGAACCCCGGCCCTCTGGTCTGCGTACTCGGCGCTGAGAACTATGAGGTCGATCGGAACGCCGAGATCACCAAGAGCTTGGCGGAGTCGCACGAACTCCGCTCGGCGGCTCTTCAGCTCAGGCTCGATAACGAGCAAATCCAAGTCGCTGTCAGAGCGACCCTCTCCGCGGGCGCGGGAGCCGAACAAGATCACCTTGGCGTCGGGCGCGGCTGCGACCAGACGGCTAGCAGCCTCTGCGATTAGGGCGTCATCGGTCATAGGCGCTCACAAACGAAGCGTAGCCGCCACTTGCGACAGCTTGGCAACTATTCCGCCAACCGCCGCACCGCCTCAGCGTTCTTCTTTATCGAAACGTGACCGATGCTGGCTCTATCTCTCTCGTAATCCGAGATCGAACCACTGCACGTCGCAGGCAGAGAGACCGTCGGGCATTGAGCCCGCAATCGGCTATCAGAGCACTCGGGCTCAGCCGCCACGCCCGTGGCGCGGCCCGGGCATGACAAAGTTCCGTTGCGCAGGACTGGGATCTGATTCACGACTACCCATGACGGCTCGCACCTCAAAAGTATGGCGCCCGGAGAGCCCGCGATAAACCGCCGGGGACTCACAGGCACGAAACCGTCGCCGATCAAGCCTGCATTCGAAGGTCGCGCCAGGCCGGTTCGACTTGAAACGGAACCGCGCGCTCCCACCCCGACGCCGTGGGCCTTCGATGATTTTCGTCTTGAGGGGTGGCAATCTCAGATGCGACCTCGCTGGCGGCTGCTCGAGCCCTTTGGATCGAGCTTCGCCCGGAGGCGGTCCGGGTGTGGGCGCCAGGGCTAGTTCGGAGGTTCCCCGGTTCAGCGTCTGGGTCGCGGCGAGGACCGTGCCCCCCGGGACGACTTCGAAGTCGAGACTCCATTCGCCTTTGCCATTGGCGTGCACCTGACCTAGGAACGACGCGAGTTCGCCTTCGTCTTCGTATTCGTTGCGGAAAACCCGCACGAGCGCACCAGGCGCCGCCATTCCCGTGGCATCGGTGGCCGTGGCGCTCAGGAATTCCGGTGGTTCTATGCCGCCGTTCGGCCCAACCGTTTCCGACCAGTCGATCGGTCTCAGGTGGATGAATGGACCTTCGTTTTCGAATCCGTAGTTACGAGCAACTTCGTTCTCCGTGCCTTCGCGGGTAAAAATCGTGATCGCCGGTCCGCCGCTCAGTGACAGTTCGTTTTCGGACACTTTCGAGTTGCCGCCAATCACGTTGCCGGTCGCCCCAGCCGGCTGCTGACCCGCAACGGCGATGTCCGCATTCCCAGAGGCAAAGACTTCATTGCCGAGGACTTCGTTATCGCTGTCTTCGAGGTATATCCCCTCTTCAGAGGACACGGCGACACTGTTGGCTTCGATCAGGTTTCCCTGAAGACCCTGGTCTTCTTGGGTATAGATACCGATACCCGCGCCGACGACCTCGTTGTCGGCGATCGTCGCGCCAAGGCCGCTATTCGAGATTCCAAGCCCGCCATTGATCACGACCTCGTTTTCGACGATCACCGCTTCAAGCGAGGGGTCGTTGAAGTTGGAATAGACACGGATGCCTCCGTGTGCAGGGGCGAGAATTTTACTCCCCGTGGAGTCGACGCCGATCAGATTGCCAGCGATCGTCAGTTCCCTCCCGCCTCCGTAGATCGCATCCCCAACGCCGTTGATGCGGTTACCGTCTCCTGGCTCGGGTCCGCCGACGATTGTCCCCCAAGACGACCCCGTCGCTATCCCCCCGCCCGTGGAAACGACGGCCGTCCCGGCAACGTCCAATCCGATCTGGTTGCCTGAGATTCTTGTGGCTACCGGAGGGCCATCCTGCCCGTAGATGTTGCTGAGCGAGAAGAGAATCAGGGTGTATCCAGCACCCGCCATCAGGTTGCAGCCTCCGTCACATGCTGGCGTTGACAGCGCGGCTTCGCTCAGCGTCGTGCCGATTTCGTTTTCGACGGCTTCATAGCCGTCATCCGGGGCAGAGGTGACCTGAATGTCGTCGCCATAGGGCTGCTCCGCAGCGGTCCCGTCGGGTTCAAACCCAAACCGATTGCCTAGTACTTTCACATGGCTGGCCCCATGGATTTGGAGCCCGGTACCGCCACTGACGAAGAGGTTCCCCTCGGTGGGCCCCTTTCCGCCCACGACGCCTTGCCCCGATCCCGGTCCGATC